>CAZOOU010000345.1:0-1505 GCA_964581495.1 uncultured Haloferacaceae archaeon | reverse complement strand
ATGCGAGGGCTGGGATTCGAACCCAGGGACCCCTACGGGAGCGGGTCTTAAGCCCGCCGCTTTTGGCCTGGCTCAGCCACCCTCGCGCAGTTGAAGTTTACCCATCGCACAAAAGTGGGTTTCGATGTCGACCCCCAACTTACCAGTCGACGCTCAGCGAGCCATCGCCGTGGGGGTCCGGTGCGATCTCGATATCCGCTCGACGGTCGATGATATGGATCACACCATCGCCTTTTTTCGCCGGACAGAGTTCGGCGGCCTCGATGTTTTCGTCGAGTTCCGACTCGTCCAGAAAGTAGGCTTGTGGCTTTGCGACACCGGTTTCGAGATCGAGCTCCCAGTTTCGGGAGGCTTCGGCACACCGGCCTGCCCCGAAGCATTTGTTCGCCTCGAAGATGATTTTGTACGGCTTTTCGTCGACCGGCGGGGCGTCATCAATAGTTCCGAACTCGCTGGGTGTCGGCCGCTCGTCGCTCATAGCCGTGTTGTGAGCCACGTCGTCTTTCATCTGTCGGTCGTCGACATCGCTGACGGTCGCTTTCTCCGCGAACGGGAGGCTTTTGGACGCCAACGCGCAACTGCTGGCATGTCCCAGTCGACCGATACGTTCGGCAAATGGCCCCTCAAACGGCTGATGACCGAAGTCTGTGGCTCCGGTCACAAGTCAGCCGACGATCTCACACGGAAACAGGCTGCGGAAGCCTTCGAACGCATTATCGCGGGCAAACCCGACCCAACCACGCTTGGAGCGTTCTGGCTCTCGAACCGCTGGAAGCGCAACACGCCCACGGAGTTGGCGGCCTACACCGACGTCATGTGCGAACACGTCGACTATGCGGAGCCTGACTGCGATCCCGTCGACTGCGGAGCCAACTACGACGGGAAGGGCAAATCGGCCATTTTGGGCGTCGGTGCAGGTGTCGTCGCCGCCGCCGCCGGCACGCCAGTTGTCGTCCACTCCGGCGACCGTGTACCGACCCAAAAACAGGACGCCTACAAACACGTCCTGGACGAACTCGGCGTCGCCACCGAGCTCTCGCCGCGGGATTCGGCCGACATGGTCGACGAAACCGGCTTTGGCTTCTACTATCAGCCCGCATTCAACCCGGTCGTCGACGAGCTGTTCGACCGCCGCGACCAGATGGGCGTTCGGACGTTCGTCAACACCATCGAAACGCTGGCGAACCCCGCCAACGCCGACGTGCATCTCGGCTCGTTTTACCATCTGGCGTTTGCGAAAAAGGTCACTGACACGTTCGTCGAAAGCGAGCATCACGACATGAGCCGTGTAATCATGTTCCAAGGGATGGAAGGCTACGACGACATTCGGCCCGGCTTTACGAAGGTCGCCGAATGGGATGCCGACGGCGACGACGGCGAGCCGAGTTTCGACGACTACGGTATCGAGACTGCCGAGTACGGCATGGATTTCGAGGGCGAGGACCTCAACGTCGACGACATCGCGGTCGACTCGGCGTCAATTACCGAGGAGGTCCTTTCGGGCG
>CAZOOU010000344.1:0-1515 GCA_964581495.1 uncultured Haloferacaceae archaeon | reverse complement strand
TACCGGCGACGCTGCTGTTGCGGCCGACCGGCTTCGAGACGCTTGTGACCCGGATCTGGGCAGCCGAATCCGCCGGCCTCTACGGCTATGCAGCGATTCCCGCCCTGATTTTACTGCTCGTCTCGGGGCTCTCGATGGTGATTATTCTTCGGCAAGAAGGATACGAGACGTAGCGGGGTAACCCCGTATTGGATGCCTTTTTACGGCGGTCGACTGCCCAACGTCACCCCAACAGTCTGCAGCTCGCCGTCACGAAAAACGCCCATGTCCACTGTCTCGCCAGGCTCAGTTTCTAGGGCGATCTGTTGGAGCAGATCGTGGTCGGTCTCGACTGATGACCCGCCGACGCTGACAATCACGTCGCCATCCGCGGGCACGCGCTGGCCCGCTCGAAACGTTCATTCGGATGACGCTGCCGCTGATCGCCCCTAGGATAGTCGCCGGCGCGATTCTGGTGTCTGCCTCGGCCTGCTTTCGTGCACTCGCACAAGCGTGCGTGCGAGAACGAATGCCAGTAGCATGCCACCGAATATGCGTTAGCAACCCGAGAACCGCCACGTAGCTAACGAAACTGTCGACAATCCCGAGAAACTGCAGTTCAATTCGAGCGAATTCGGGTCGACGGTCTTGCCCTTTTAGGGTGCTCTACCCCCTGCTATCGAATACGATGTCACCGACAGACAACGCGAACGACGCAGCACAGAACGCAGGAACCGACGCCGCGGCTCAGGGGCCGCCTGCCGACCTTCCGGGTGCGGTTCCCGACTTCGTTGACGATCTGCTTGCCGAACTCAGTGCGGGCGGCCCGGGGCTGGGAGAGACGATCAGCGAGATCGCCTCCAGTGCCGATCCAGCAGCGGTCGCCGCCGTTGCCGCCGATGTCGCTGCGGTCGTCCCACTGTAGCAGCACCACGGACACCACGCCCGCTACCACCACAGCGTACGGTAGCTGGCTTTGACAGCCTGATTTTCAGTACAGGAGACAACCAACGGTACAATACGATTTGGACTACCAATGACGCAACCCACCCCCTCAAACAGGAGACGAACGTATCTGATCGCCAGCGTGCTCGGCGTGCTCGTGGTCGCGGTCGCAATCGGATCCGCGCTCTATCTTGGTATTGGTCCGGCCCCAGGCGGGGACTCGGGCGACGAGATCGAGGAGTTCCCAACAGCAGACTCGACAACGTCTAGTGATGCAGATCCATTCTCGTTCGTGATAGATGATATCGAAGAGTGCGGAGAGACATGCCGGGATGTGACCGCGACGCTCGACAACAACCAAGACCAGACGGCGACAAACGTCACCGTCTACATCCGTATCTTCGCTGGCCAGGACAACACTGATACGGACGATATCGTCTGGGAAGGGACCGAACACGCCGGCACGATGGAGGCAGGCAGTGACCACACGACGACCCAGCGTGTCGAACTGTCGCTGCAAGACGCTCGAAAGATCGACCAGGAAGACGGCTGGATCACCATCCTCACGACCGTCGAATCCGACGAGACGAC
>CAZOOU010000343.1:0-1515 GCA_964581495.1 uncultured Haloferacaceae archaeon | reverse complement strand
GGACGGCCTCCCAGCCGGCGACCGGCGGCTGGATGCCGGCGGTCGCACCGATTGCGTTCTCGCGGTCGACACAGCAAACGAGCGTCGTCACAGCCGCTCAAAGCACACCTGTCGGTAAAAATCCCGTCGGTGTCCGGTCAGTGTCGCCGCGAAAAACCGCAGAAAATCCGTGTGTCCGAACTACAGCAAGCCGGTCTTCTGGAGCTTCATCAGATCTTCGGTGTCGAGGGTTTCGCCCTCTTTGAATTTCTGATAGATGTCCTCGGCTTCCTGCTTTTCTTCTTCCATCTTCTCTTGGCGCTCGTCTTTGCGCTCGGCTTCTTCTTCTTTGTCCAGTTCGCGGAGGCGCTTCTGGACGCGGACGAAGTCGTTGTGGTGGCGGTCGGCCGCTTCCTGGGCCTCGACGAACAGCTCGTGCATCTCGTCGGCCTCGTCGCGGATCTCGTCGGCCTCGCGGTAGGCCTCGATCATCTCGTTGTGATGCTCTTGGGCCTTGTCGGCGAGCTCCGTTACCTTCTGGTGGTGCTGGGAAGCCTCGGATCGAACCTCTTCGGCCTCTTCGACGAGCTCGTCGAGCTCACCGGTGTCGTCGACTTTCTCCTTTTTTTCCGCGAGCTCCTCGCGTTTGGCGTCGATCTTCTCGATGAGTTCGCGCTCGTCTTCGGTCGAGAGCACTTCGGTCTGCTGTTGGAACTCGAGATCCTGAATCTCGGATTCGAGCTCTTCGATCGGTTTCCCGTCGTCGAGTTCGAGATCCTCTTTCATCGCCTCGACCTTGTTAAACAGTTTGTTGGCCTCGGCGTTGAGCTCGTTGCGGCTCTCTTTGTGTTCTTGGACCTGCTCGTTGAGCGAATCGCGCTGTTCGCGGTGCTCTTGGGCTTCGTCGACCTTTTCGCGCGTTTTGGCGTTGAGGTCGTCGCGCTTCGAGGCGCGTTCGGAAGCCATCTGGTTCAGCTCATTGCGTCGATCGCGGAGCTGCCCAGCGAGTTTGATTAGTTTGCCTTTCGAGCCGTTTTCGAGCCGTTCGTCGGTGAGCTCGACGTTATCGGATGCGTTGAGCTCTTCGATGTCGTATTCGTTTACTACACTCATTGTTGAAACCTCGGTACCATTGTTGCTCCGGACATGGCAGTGGCCTGCCACTGTGCGACCGACCGTGGATAAGAGTTCCCGATCATTCTGCGTGCGATGCCACCAGCGCCGGAGGCGTTCTGGTAGCTACACATTCAGCCGCCCGTAATATAAATACTTCGGTGCCATAGAGTGTGAAAAGAGGTACCATACCGCCCGATTTCGGCGTATGCGACTGTTTCACACATAGCGCGCTGATATATAAAGCCGAACGGGCGTGTCGACTCCCAGCATCGCTGGATCGATTGGCCTTTTCGATGGCTGCCACAACCAGGGATATGGAGTACACGGAAGTCATCCACGCGCGCGGCCACGAGCACGTCCAGTCGACCCACGCCAGCACGTTCGAACTCACCAGCGACGACTGGCTGACGCCCGCCGGCG
>CAZOOU010000342.1:0-1519 GCA_964581495.1 uncultured Haloferacaceae archaeon | reverse complement strand
TCGATCCTTCGAGAGCGCGCCGAACGCGGCTTTCACGACGGCGTCATCGGCCAAAGCGGCCTCGAACGCATCGCCGAGCTAACCGCCGACAGTGGCGATCTGCGGGTTGGGATCGATCTGCTTCGGCGCGCCGGAATGCAGGCAGAGATGCGCGCCTCCCGGACGATCACCACCGAAGACATCGAGGCCGCCTACGAGAAATCCAAACACGTCCATCTCTCCCGAAGCCTTCGGGGGCTGTCGGACTCCGAGCGCGCGCTGCTCGAAGTGTTGGTCGACCATGACGGCCAGCAGGCCGGCCAGGTGTACGAGGCGTTCGAACAGGAGACGGATCTGGGCTATACACGCTATACGGAGCTAGTCAACAAACTCGACCAGCTCGGGATTATCGAGGCGGCCTACGCCGACGTGGAGGGTCGCGGACGCTCCCGAAAACTCAGCCTGGAGTACGACCCACAGGCAATCCTGGACCGACTGAACTAACATATCGGTAGCTTTTGGACGGCTCCCACAGACCTCAGGCTATGAAGTCGACAGCAGGAAGCGACGCCGCCAAACGGCAAGCGGGCGAAGCCGCAGCCGAGCAGGTCCGCGATGGGATGGTCGTCGGCCTCGGCACCGGCAGCACCGCGGCCCACGCGATTCGTGCGCTCGGCGAGCGCGTCGACAGCGGGCTCGATATCGTCGGCGTGCCGACCTCGTTCGGTGCTCGCCAACTGGCTATCGAAGAGGCGATTCCACTCGCCGATCTCGACGAGGTCGACCGAATCGATCTCGCAATCGACGGCGCTGACCAGTTCGTTCGCGAAACCGGCGACTGTATCAAAGGCGGCGGCGCGGCCCACACCCGCGAAAAGATCGTTGCAGCCGCGGCCGACGACCTCGCAATCGTCGTCGACGACACCAAACTCATCGACGAACTCGACTACCCGGTGGCCGTCGAGGTGATTCCAGCCGCCCGCAGTGGGGTCGAACGAGCCGTCGACGCACTGGGCGGAACGCCAACGCTCCGTCGTGCGACTGATAAAGACGGCCCCGTCGTGACTGACAACGGCAATCTGGTTGTCGACGCCGAGTTCGGCCGTATTGCTGACCCGGCTGCGCTTGCAGCCGCACTCTCGGAGGTCCCTGGCGTCGTCGAACATGGGCTGTTCGTCGACCGAGCAACCGAGCTGTACGTTGGCACCGACGACGGCGTCGACGTGACCGTCTACTAACGGTAGGCAGCGATTACCGACCAGATAGTAGTATACTACCAAGTAGGTAGTAACTGGCTACTGACTTGGTAGAGCTGTCGCTGGCCGAGGTAGTCATACAAAAAACGGGGATCGGGTCGACCTTACAGGTCGCGGGGCTGGACCGTTTTCCGGTCGTTGTCTTCGGCTCGCCGGGCGGCGTCTTCGAGGAGCTCCTCGACTTCCGCATCGAGTGCGTCATAGAAATCCGAAGCAACGTTTTTGTCGTTCAGCGCTTCCTTAACGGCTGCTTTGACGATAAGATCTGCCATGCACCCTGTCGT
>CAZOOU010000341.1:0-1521 GCA_964581495.1 uncultured Haloferacaceae archaeon | reverse complement strand
GGGATCACTTCGGTCAGTGTTATCGAGACGTTCGACGACGGACGGCTGTACAAACTGGTGTGGGACCAACAGGAACACCAACTCATCTCAAACGTGGTTCGGAACGAGGGTGTGCTGTTGTTTGCACGCGGAGATAGCGACCAGTGGACGTTCGAACTCCGCTTTCCCAAACGGGCAAACGTCTCTCAGTTTTTCACGGACGTTTCGAGCGACGACATCGATCTCGAACTCACATCACTGTTTGAAGAAGTAGATTTCGAGTCCGCAAAAGACGAGTCAGTGCTCACAACCAAACAGGAGCATGCACTCAAAACAGCATTTAAAATGGGGTATTTCAACACACCAAAAGATGTCCGTCTCGATGATGTTGCAACCGAGCTGAACATTTCTTCGTCCGCCTGCAGTGTCTTGCTTCGGCGTGGTCACAAGCAACTACTCACGAAGCGATTTGAAACCGAAGCGGGGTAAACGTGGATTCGTATATAAAGGTGTTTGAATGTGAAACCGTGCTTCTATTCTCCTCGGTAGCATACAATTTGTTGGAGATACACGGGAGCACGACGGGGGAACGCTCTCAAAAAGAATCAGTTGTGGGGGCAACTGACTCTTGATAGCTCCATTTTGAGCGGTTACAAGACCGATGTTACAGGTGTGGTACTGTCTGAGTTCTTTACTGCGTGTCTTCTAAACTAACGAACCCGATTCCTTCTGCATTAATATACTCCTCTTTGATTTCTTCATCAGTTGAATCAGTTGGATACATGATACACTGGTCGACTTCGTCGGGTTCGCTAATTATTACACAGCTAATACTATCTTTCCAGGTAGTTGCTTCGTTAAGCGGTTTCATGAGTTACCGTTGACCGCTAGTACGGTGGCAGTTTCCGGCGGTGGGTTGGATCGGAGCGTACACTCGATACCGGTTAGCATCTGACTAATTCCGTTTTTGTGTGCTGCTTTCGATCGGTGGACGTGCGACGGGCGAACCGGTTGTGAATCGTACTTCGCGAAGGCGTCGGATGGAACAGCCCGTTCGGTTTCGAGCTGCTCGCGGACGACGCACAGCAGCGCATGAATCTGTATGAGTTCTTGACTTTTCACACGCTACATACGGCGTCTGATTGCATAAGTTATGTTACAATAACCGCTTGGTGTACTAATATGGGTGAATGGGTCACTACTTGTGTCGACAGTGTGCTATCCGCGGCTAGCTGTCCTCTGTTGTCCTGTTTTGCCCCACTCACACAGCGTCTCTCATCGCTGCTCTCACGGCCTTGGTGGCTCGCCGTCGTAGGCGTCGTGATCCTGATAGAAGTTCAACATGGCAAACTTCAGTTTTTGCGGGCTGATGTCGACCAACTCCTCGCGCTCTTCGACCGGAAAACTCCCGCGCACGCTGTATTTGCCCATATCAGCGTTGGTGTATCGTTTGTCAGCGAGAATCCGCACGCCGAAATCCTCCGGCGAGCGAATCACCCGACCCAACGCCTGGCGGGTTTTGCGGATCGTCGGAATCTCGAC
>CAZOOU010000340.1:0-1525 GCA_964581495.1 uncultured Haloferacaceae archaeon | reverse complement strand
GATGAGTGAGTTCGCGTTCATTGCGACGCTCACGCTCGTGTTCGTCGTCGCCGCCCTGCTGTTGGTGGTCGCAACCCAGTACTCGCTGCCGGTGATCCCCTTTTATTTGATTGCGGGCGTCGTCGTCGGGGCGTTCGTCGACGAAGCCCAACTGCTTGAACTCGCCCAGTGGGGGATCGTCTTTCTCGTCTTCGCGTTCGCGGTCGAACTCGAACCACTGTACGACGGCGGTATCCAGCGAGACAGTCTCATCGCGGCGGTCGTCCAAGCCTCCCTGACAGGTGGAGCCACCTTCGGTGTTGGCCTGTTGCTCGGCTTCGGGCTCGTTGACGCCGTCTTTTTCGCCATTGCGTCGACGCTGGGTTCGTCGCTGGTTGCGCTGAGCCTGTTCGAACGCCGAGTTCGACTCCGAAGCCTGCATGAACGCCTTGCGGAGGCGATCCACTTCGTCGAGGATCTGCTCGCTATCGTCGTCATTCTCTTCTTAAGTGCATTCGTCTACACCGGCGGCGGGTGGGGTGCGGTCGGCGGCGGTCTGGGTCTGTTTGTCCTCGCGCTGGCGATCCGGCACTATCTGTTTGATCGGCTTGCTGTGCTGGCCGAGGGCGACGTCGAGATCATGATGCTCACTGGGATCTCGCTACTCGTCGGCTTTATTTGGCTCGCAGAGGTGGCTGGTGTCTCGATTGTCGTCGGCGCGTTTGCGGCTGGACTCGCGGTCACCTCGGAGTACCCCCATGACGTCGAGACGCTGGATGCAATCGGCTACATCGAGGACTTTTTCGCGCCGATCTTTTTCGTCACCGTTGGCGCGCTGAGCACGGTTCCGACCATCGAGACGCTCGCCATCAGCGGGATACTGCTTGTGGCGGTTGTCGTCGTCAACCCGCTTGTCACCTACGCGGTGTTGCGCTGGCAGGAGTACGATTCGCGGACCGCGCTGCTGGCCGGCTACAGTCTCGACCAGGTCAGCGAGTTTACGCTCATTATCGCTATCGAGGCCGCGATTGCGGGCGTGTTAGCTCCTGTGCTGTTCGATGCCATCGTCTTGGCCGCAATCGTGACTATGCTCGGCTCAGTGCTCACCGAGCGGTATGCCGAGGCGGGCTATCAGCGACTCGTCGAGACGGGGGTGTTCGAGCGATATGGAGCGGCTGTTCTGGTCGAGAGCCGCGTTGCGTCCGATCTTGACGACCACGTTATCGTGACGGGCTACGACCGCGAGGGCCAGCAGGTCGTCGCCGCCTGCGAGGAGATCGGCCACCCGTATCTCGTCATCGAGAGCGATCCAACGAGACGGGAGACCGTCCGAGACCGCTGTGCAAACTACGTGTTCGGCGATGCAATGACCACCGCCACTTGGGATCTCGCCCGCGCGGAGTCGGCAGTGCTGATCGTCGCCACCGTCCCCCGCGAGGCGTGGGCCGAACGCATTCTCACCCTCGATATCGGTGCCGAGACCATCGTCAGAGCGGTCGATGTCGAAAGCGGCGAGGCGCTGCTCGAACAGGGCGCATTGTTCGTT
>CAZOOU010000339.1:0-1536 GCA_964581495.1 uncultured Haloferacaceae archaeon | reverse complement strand
AAATCAAAAACCTACACGCAGCAGTCGCAGAAGAAGACGGCGAGACGATTCTTCGCGGTGTCGACCTCGAAGTAAACTCCGGCGAAATCCACGCACTGATGGGGCCGAACGGCTCCGGCAAGTCGACAACAGCGAAGATCATCGCTGGCCACCCGGCCTATGAAGTCACTGACGGCGAAATCCTCCTGCATCTCGACGACGAGGATGTCGAAGACATCGATGTCGAGCTCGACGAAGACGATCTCACCTGGAACCTTCTCGACCTTGAGCCGAACGAGCGCGCCGCGCTCGGTATTTTCCTCGGCTTCCAGTACCCCGCAGAGATCGAAGGCGTCACGATGACCAGCTTCCTTCGGCAGGCGCTCAACGCCAAAGCCGACGAGCGCGAAGAGCTGTTCGAAGACGAAGAGGAAGACGAGGCCGAAGACGAAGACGCAGGCTACGACACCTCGCCGATGGAAGGCCCCGCCGACGATGGCGCGGTCAGCGTCGCCGAGTTCCAGCAGATCCTCTCGGAGAAAATGGAGCTGCTCGACATGGACGAGAAGTTCATGACCCGCTATCTCAACGCCGGCTTCTCCGGCGGCGAGAAAAAGCAGAACGAAGTGCTCCAGGCTGCACTGCTCGAACCCTGTATCGCCGTCCTCGACGAGATCGACTCGGGGCTTGACATCGACCGCCTCCAGGACGTCTCGAAAGGCATCAACGCGCTGCGCGACGAGCAGGGCACCGGTGTCCTCCAGATTACGCACTACCAGCGAATCCTCGACTACGTCGAACCCGACCACGTCCACGTGATGCTCGACGGCAAAATCGCCAAAAGCGGCGGTGCCGAGCTGGCCGAGAAACTCGAAGACAAAGGCTACGACTGGGTCCGCGAGGACGTCTACGAAACCGCGTAATCAACAGTAGTTACGCACAGCACTATAAGCAACCAACACCTAACACCATACATGAGTTCCGAAGAACACATCAAACAGACAGACACCGAGGCCCGATTCGAGTTTAAAAAGGAGGAAGCGTCCGCCTTCAAGAGCGAAAAGGGACTGACCGAGGAGACAGTCCGCGTCATCTCCGAGGACAAAGACGAACCGGAATGGATGCTCCAGCGCCGCCTTCGCGCTCTCGAGCATTTCCAGAACATGCCGATGCCGACCAGCTGGCCCGAGATTCCGGATCTCTCCGAAGTCGACGTCAGCGAGATCGTGCCGTACATCCGACCTGATATCGACGTCCGCGGCGGCGTCGACGACTGGACGGACCTCCCCGAGGACATCAAGGATACGTTCGACAAACTCGGCATCCCAGAGGCCGAAAAGAACGCGCTGTCGGGAGTCGGCGCGCAGTACGAATCCGAGATTGTCTACCAGAACATGCAGGAACAGTGGGAAGAAAAGGGCGTCATCTTCTGTGACATGGACAAAGCGGTCCGTGACCACGAGGAGCTCGTCCGCGAGTACTTCATGAACAAGTGCGTCCCACCGAGCGACAACAAGTTCGCCGCGCTCCACGGCGCAATCTGGTCGGGCGGCTCGT
>CAZOOU010000338.1:0-1537 GCA_964581495.1 uncultured Haloferacaceae archaeon | reverse complement strand
GACGATCAGCAAGGTTCGCCAGAACCTCTTTTGGGCGTTCGCCTACAACGCGACGCTGATCCCGATTGCCTCGCTGGGGCTTCTCAATCCCGCACTGGCCGGGTTGGCGATGGCGGGCTCCAGTGTGAGCGTGATGACAAACAGCCTGCTGTTCCGCGGCTACGACCCACATGAAGACTACCATCTGCTCGTAACGCGCCCGTTCCGGCGGCTTCGGTAAGCGCCACATCGGGACGTATCGAATGGAAACGCTCTTTTGACTCTCACACGCAGATTCACACATATGAGCAACGGCGACGACGACGAGACGACCGTCGACAGCCTCATCGAGCGGATCGAGGCCGCAGGCGAGGCACTCGAAGCCGCCGAGACCGAGGCAGATCTCGACGACATTGAGGCCGACCTTGCGGCGATCGAAACGGAACTCGAAGCCAGCGAGCTTCCAGCACTCGACGACGAGGACGAAGACGACGACCTCGAATCACAGCTCGAAGCGCTCCGCGAACAGCTCGCCGACCAGCGCGGGCCGTACGCCGAGGACGTGACCGCAGCCATCGGCGCGTCGACCGAAACCGTCGACGACGGCGAGTGGACCAGCCAGGGCGACCGCGAGGTCGTCGAGGCCCTCGAGGCGTTCGTCGACACCGTCGAGGAGACACTCGATGTCTCGCTCGGCAGCGTCGACGACGAGGCCACAACAGCGATACTCACCGCAGCCAGCGAGGCCGTCGAGGCCGCCGGTCTGGACCCCGATGAGGACAGCGAGACGCTGGCGGCACTCATCGAGGCCACCGACATGCTCGCCGAGGATCTCGATGCAGCCCAAGAGTGGAGCGATCTGACGGTCCGCGAGACGCTGCAGGCCGAAGGCTACTACGACGTGTTGGGCCACACCAAAGACTACCCGCCCGAGTGGGCCGCCCTCAAAGAACACGAAAAACGGGGCAACACCGAGATGGTCCTGCTGGCGTTCGACCAGCTCGATTCGGACTTCATGGAGGACCACTGTCTGGATTCGCTCTCACGCATGGGCCCAATCGCAGCCACCGAGGAGGCAATCGACGAGATGCTCGCGCTGGCGAACAAGCGCGACAAGAAGGCCATCGAGATTCTCGGCAAGATGGGTGCAACCGAAGCGGTCGAAACGCTGATTGAGTACGTTGATGCCGACAAAGACGCCGAACTCCAGAAGGTCACCTTCCGCGCGCTCGGCGAGATCGGCGACGAGACGGCCGTCCAGCCGCTGGCCAACAAGCTCCTGATGGACAACGACACCGTCCGCCCGCGTGCGGCCCGCGCGCTCGGCCTGCTCGGCGACACCCGTGCGATCAAACCACTCTCGGAGGCCCTCAAAGCCGACGAGAACTCGAACGTCCGCGCCCAGGCCGCCTGGGCACTTCGACAGATCGGCACCAAACGCGCCCTCGAGGCGGTCGTCGACCACGGCTCGGACGACACCTTCATCGTCCAAACCGAGATCGACAAAGCCCGCCAGTCGCTCGACGCCGCCGTCCCGAGTGCCTGATCGCGTTGCTCG
>CAZOOU010000337.1:0-1545 GCA_964581495.1 uncultured Haloferacaceae archaeon | reverse complement strand
TATTCGAGCGGCCACTGGATCGTCTCGCGGAGTCGCTCTTTGGTGTCTTCGAGCCCACCAACGTCCTCCCAGGTCACGTCAGGGACTTCGACGAACACTTCGCGGAGTGCGGAGGGTTCGATTCCTTTTAAGGCGGATTTGAGGTCGCTTTCGAGAACCTCGATCGATTCGAGGATGTCGGCGTCGATCTCGTCGCTTTCAAGATCGAGTCGCGGGCGAATCCGTCGCAGCGCGTGCATCGCGGCCTCTTTGGCGAGGTTTTCGAGATCCGCGCCGACAAAGCCATGGGTGTTTTCGGCGTACACGTCGAGATCGATTCCTTCCGCGAGCGGCATGTTGCGGGTGTGGACCTGCAGGATCTCCTTTCGGCCATCCCGGTCCGGAACCCCAATCTCGATCTCACGGTCGAATCGGCCACCACGCCGCAGCGCAGGGTCGATAGCGTCGACGCGGTTCGTCGCACCGATAACGACCACTTCGCCGCGTTCTTCGAGCCCGTCCATCAGGCTCAAAAGCTGGGCGACGACGCGGCGTTCGACATCGCCGCCGGCCTCCTCGCGTTTGGCCGCGATCGAATCGAGCTCATCCATGAAGATGATCGCAGGCGACTCCTCGGAGGCCTCCTCGAAGACCTCACGGAGCTGCTCTTCGCTTTCCCCGTAGTATTTCGACATGATCTCGGGGCCCGAAACCGTGTGGAACGAGGCGTCGATCTCGTTGGCGACCGCCTTCGCGATGAGGGTCTTGCCAGTCCCCGGTGGGCCGTGGAGCAACACACCCTTCGGTGGGTCGATCCCCAGGCGTTTGAACAGCTCTGGGTGCCGCATCGGCAGCTCGATCATCTCACGGACCTGTTCGAGCTCGTCGTCGAGCCCGCCGATGTCCTCGTAGGCGATGTCCGGCGAGCCGCCAGGAGCTCCTGGTGCGGTCTCGCTTGTGGCCT
Source organism: uncultured Haloferacaceae archaeon (assembly GCA_964581495.1). Lineage (GTDB taxonomy): Archaea > Halobacteriota > Halobacteria > Halobacteriales > Haloferacaceae > Halohasta. Next base: position 602 of record CAZOOU010000337.1, on the reverse strand, counting down.
CGCGGATCTGTTCGGCCGGCTTTTCGGAGATCTCGACCTGTGTCGAATCAGTGACAACGACCGTACCCGACGGCGACGTTGAGGCGATCTTCAGCGGAACGGCCTGGGATTGGCCGCCCATAAAGCCGAACCCGAGCGGAAGCTGAACGTTCTGGCCCGCGGTAACTGGCTGGCCGCCGAGCTCGCGGCGGATCAGCGAGTCGATGTTGCCGCGAATGCCGAGCCGCTGGGGCAGCGCGATCGTGATCGATTCGGCTGGATTGACCTCTGCTTTTTCAATCGTCACCTTGTCGTCGATGCCGACACCCGCCTCCTGGCGGAGTCGACCGTCGATTCGGACGATGCCGGTGCCGTCGTCTTCGGGATAGCCGGGCCACACCCGGGCGATGGCCGTGCCGTCGTCGCTATCGAGTCGGACGAAATCCCCGCCGCTGAGGTCGAGTTCGTCGGCTGCGATTCTGTCGACTGCTGCGAGGCGTCGACCCGCATCCTTCTGTTTGAGGGGTTTGACTGTGAGTCTCATTTGTCCACCGTGATGGTGAGTACGCCGTTATTGGTTGTAACATCTGGGTCCGTCCCAGGCAGTTCGAACTCGGCTTCGC
>CAZOOU010000336.1:0-1546 GCA_964581495.1 uncultured Haloferacaceae archaeon | reverse complement strand
CGCCGTCATAGGCTCCAAAGGCCCATATGATTGGCCACTACACCACGGGACTGCATCTACAACTCGGAGGGCGGATTTACATAGTACTTTCTTTTCGCCATCCCGCTGTCAGCCACCCACACCGTTAGGCCGCCAGCCGTCGACACCCCAGCTATGAACCCTCGGTGTCCCGACTGCGACGTCGACCTCCAGCGGTCGACGCCCACGACAGCCCTCCAACACGAGAAAGTCCGGCTCCGGACGGGCGACCCCCAGGATGGACTGCTCGGCTCGCTCGGCGCGAAACGGACCGTCGACGTGTTCGGCTACATCTGTCCGGAGTGTGGGCTGGTTCGGTGGTATGCTGACCTCGACGAGTAAGCGAATCCACAGCACATTTAGCCCCACCGTCTGAGGGAGGGATATGACACTCAAGCGCGTCGGTGTCCTCCTGTTCGGACTCGGCGTCGGTCTCGCTGCACTGTCGGCGGTGGTTTTCGGCCCCGCCGTCGCCGCCACTGAGGTAGCCTGTCCGGGCTACGACCCCAGCTACGCGATTCAGGCGGTCGACCTGCTGACACTCAGCGTTGAGTACACCGACGGCTGCAACACGTTCCTGTTTAACCCGCTGATCACCGTCGGCTCGCTGGCTGCGGTCGCCGGGCTGGGAGTCGGGCTCGGCGGTCTGGTGGCCGAGCGGTCGACTGCTGACTAACCGCCCCTCAGCTATTTTACAACCGTCACGCGCACCGGTGACCTGAAGACAACCGCCTCGGTGACGCCACCAACCAAACTCCGTGACTCGTCGTCTCGGCCATGGCTGCCCAGAATCACGTGATCGACTCCCTCGTTTTCGATATACCGGACGATCTCACGTCCGGGTCGACCAACTCGCGTTTCTGTCACCAGAGCCACATTGTAGTCGGCGGCCTGCTCGCGGGCGTCGGCGAACAGTTCCTCGGCGTACGCTTCGGCGCGGTCGTACCATGCTTCGCTGCCGTGTTGGGGGCTGTCGTAGGGTTCGACCTCCAGCGAGAGGTAGCTGTACCCCGGCTCTGTCGGATCGACGACGTGGAGCAGATGGAGCTCTGCGTCGGGATTCTCTTCGAGTGCAACCGACAGCGCGCGGCTCGAAAGCGGCGACCCGTCGACTGGGACCAGGATCTGTGGTGCCATAGCTCACTGTACGCACCGACAGCCAAAAGCCACTGTTCAGCATATAACGATTGTCTCAGTCGCTGATCGCTTTCGGTGCGGTATCCAAAACGAACAAAAATGATACACAGACGTGGCTGACGAAGCCGAATCGCGGGGATTTAAGCGTCCGAACCGCCGCCATATGGACGTATGAAGCTCCACGAGTATCAGGCGAAGGAAATCTTCGCAGAAGCTGGGATTCCGGTGCCGGAATCGCAACTTGCGGGCAGCGTCGACGAAGTCCTCGACGCCGTCGGCGAGATCGGCTACCCAGCAGCCATCAAAGCACAGGTCCACGTCGGCGGCCGCGGCAAAGCCGGCGGCATCAAAATCGCCACCAACGAAGACGAAGCCCGCGAGGCAGCCGAGG
>CAZOOU010000335.1:0-1549 GCA_964581495.1 uncultured Haloferacaceae archaeon | reverse complement strand
CCGATGGTCCCTACGCGGGTATAAATCCCGCGTATTTCTCGACTGTTAACCGTGTCAAATACAGCTACTACTGGTCGGTTGGTCACAGAGGACCGGCGAGCGGGGGTACTTTTTTGACAAACGTGTACCAACTGAATCTCGGTAGGATTTTGGCCCGTCCAACGGAGATGCCTCTATGTTCGAATCCGGCGCACATGTTGCACGGCATCTCACGCCACTCGACGACGCACAGATCCAACCGAACGGCGTCGACCTCACGGCCGCGAAAATCTACGAACAGAAAGCGCCAGGCCACATCGGACGTGAGGGCAAAACCATCGGCGACCGCACCGAGATCGAGGCCGTCGACGGCACGTTCGACCTCCGTCCCGGCGCGTACATCGTCCAGTACGGCGAGACGGTCCACATCCCCGAAGCGCATATCGGCTTTATTTACCCACGGTCGTCGCTGATGCGCAACTCATCGATGCTTCATACCGCCGTCTGGGACGCTGGCTATGAGGGCAAAGGCGAGGGACTGCTGGAAGTCCACCATCCAATCGAAATCGAACAGGGCGCGCGGATTGCCCAGCTCGTCTTCGCCGAGGCCGACCACGAGGGAACCTACGACGGCAGCTATCAGGGCGAAAACGTCGACTGAGCCGTATTTTTCGATCTATTTCGGCAGCGTCGCAACACGCAAACACACCGGGAAAAACGGCGTCTTACTCGCTGGTCAACTGCAGATCGTCATCGAGTTTATCGACGAGGTTCGCGTCATCTCCGCCCGGCAGCTCCTCGCTGATAAGCGAGGCGAGATACGGCGCGTCGGGGTTGAAATGGCTGTGAGTCAGCTTCGAGACGGTGTGTTCGAGCGCGATATCCAAACTCGGCGTTGTCCGCACGAGTCGGTGGCGGATGCCACGCGACCGGTCGTGAACGAACAGCTCGATCTCGTCGGTCGGCAAGAACAGATCAGTCGGTTTGAGAATGATGTCGTACGACCGCTGGTAGTGGCTAAAGACGAGCGCGTCGGCCAGCGACTCGTCGCCGAACTTGACGATTTCGGGGTCGACGGCCCACCCGGGATCGAGATGCTCGTCGAGCGCCGGATAGTTAACCACGTTTCGGACGGTCGTCCGCTCGCGGATCGTTTCGAGATCGATCTCGGGCTGCTGTTTGAAAAGCGAGACGAAGTCCGAAAGCAGCGTCGTGAGCGACTCGTTGGCGGGTTCGGCGTCGACCTCGACGGACTCGATTTCGGGCGCGCCATCGCTGGCGGTAGCTGGCCGCACAAACGAACTGTCGTCGGGCGGATGGCCAGTGTCGCTCATTGGATCGCCTCCACAGCCGACGTGGTCGACTGGTTGTATCTAGGTGTTTGGACTAGGTGCTCAAAAAGCCTCCTACGCGTCAGACAGTCGCCTCCGGATGAGTGTCAGTTTTCGGTGCACAGGGCGGAAGTCGAGCCACGGTCGCTCTCTGCGTTCGCTCTCTGATTCAACGCCCTCCGTAGCGTTTTCACTACTCTTTTTACTCGCAGGAAAACGGGCTGGGAGGGAGTTGAACC
>CAZOOU010000334.1:0-1551 GCA_964581495.1 uncultured Haloferacaceae archaeon | reverse complement strand
ATGTACGCCAAAGTCAACTACGGGGTGAGCCTTCGGGACGCCTTCATCGAGTTCAACAACAAATACCACCTGCCGCGGTTGGCCCGAACGGTCAAACTCATCACCGAGGCCCAAGAGGCCTCCAGCGAGATTACTGACGTGCTGCGCACCGCGGCCCAGGCCAGCGAGAACACCGACGATATCGAACGCGAGCGCATTTCTCGAACTCGGATGCAGGTCGCCATTATTCTGATGACCTACCTTACACTGCTGGCAGTGATGGCGATTCTGCAGACGCAGTTTATCGACGTGATGGCCGGGCTCACCGACCAGGCGGGCAACGGCGGCGGGCCCGACGGCGTCGACGGCGGCCCCGAGTTCGGGGCGGGTGTCGACGCCAGTCTGTTGTCGCTGCTGTTTTTCCACGCCGTAACCATCCAGGCGATTCTCGCCGGGCTCATTGCGGGCTACATCCGAACCGCAAAACTGCTGTCGGGCGTGAAGTTCGTGGTGATCCTGTTGACGGTCGCGCTCGGCGTCTGGGTGGTGGTCGGATGAGCCGTCGCGCCCAGACGGTGATCGACTTCGGTATCGGAGCCGGTGTGTTCATCATTGCGGTGGGAATCGTCTTCATGTTCGTTCCCTCGATGTTCGAGCCGTTTTCGACGGCTGCAGGGAGTTCGCCGATCGTCGCCGACCGTACGGCCGACCATCTCACTGGCTCGATGTTGGTGGCAGATCCCGCAACGCCGTCGACGCTGTCGGCGGCCTGTACGGCCGCGTTTTTCGGCGAAAACGGAACGCTGTCAGGGCCACAGGAGGCGGACTGCGGCTTTGATGCAACTGACGACACCAGAGCCCTGCTCGGCGTGGGCGACCGCGACGTGAACGTCACGATCAGAGCACTGGAGGATTCACCTTCGACGGGGCCGGCCCAGACGCGCTCGGTCAACGGCACCGAGTATACGCTCACGCGTGGCACCGACGGCTTCCAGTCGGAGGTGTCGACGGCCAGTCGGATCGTCCTGATCGAGGGCGACCGCTACCGTCTCGTGGTGAAGGTGTGGTAAGATGACCCGAAAAACAATCGACACGAACCGCGGGCAAGCCCACACCGTCGAGGCGTTTATCGCCGCGCTGCTGTTGATCAGCGGGCTGCTGTTTGCGATGCAGGCCACCGCGGTGACGCCGCTTTCGGCCAGTACCTCGAATCAGCATATCGAGAACCAACAGCGGTCGATGGCGCATGATCTGCTGTCGACGGCCGCCGAAGACGGCACACTCAAAGAGGGAATCCTCTACTGGAACGCTTCTGGCGGCGAGTTCAAAGAAACTCCCGACGGCGCGTCGTTCTACCAGAACGCTGGGTCGCAGACTCCGTTTCTGGACTCGCTGAATCGGACGCTGGCCGAGCGCCGCATCGCCTACAACGTCAGGCTGCGGGTTCACAACACCACCGGCGAGCCGTCGGTCAGAACACAAACGATGGTTCAGATGGGCCAGCCCAGTGACAACGCCGTCACCGCCAGCCGGACGGTGACAATCTACGAGAGCGACCGGCTCAGCGTCGAC
>CAZOOU010000333.1:0-1568 GCA_964581495.1 uncultured Haloferacaceae archaeon | reverse complement strand
CTGAACTTCGATATTTACGGGCACTTCACGAGCCCGATCCGTCGACTCTCGGACCTCGTAAACCACTGGATCGTCCACGAAAACGATGTCCCAGCGGACCTGATCGAACTCTGTGATCGTGCCTCGGACAAACAAAAAGACGGCGAGACAGTCGAACGCCTCTACAAACAGTATATGCAGGAGATCCATCTCGATCCCCACGCGATCAACAACCGCGGCATCGAGGTGCTCTCCGAAGCCGAGCTCGCCGAGTTGGACGACGAGGAACGCGAGAAAGTCCACGACGTCGACTTCTAACTGATCGGGACTGTCGTCCCAGGGGCCACAGTCGGTATATCAGTCGCTCCGGTCGACTCTGTATGGTCAGACTCAGCACGATTGGGTTCATTCTCGGTATCGTCCTGTTTTTCATTCCCGTCCCGCCGTTTGCGATGATTGCGTCGATCATCGTGTTGGGCATCTCAGTCGTGCTTCGATTACTGGGTCAGTAGTCGACCCTCCGAGAAGACTACTCTTTGAGTAGGCTGTCGTTCCGGCTCCGGTTCTGATTCGGGTTCCGGGTCCGGAATGAGACTCTCGTCGTCGCCCGCCTCGCCGCGTTCTTCAGCGACGACGTACTGAATCTCGACGAGCATTGGGTCCTCGATATCCGCACTGACTGCTGCGTGCAGTCGATCGCTTAGCTCCGGGTTCGGCCCTGGATCGAGCCCTCGAACCGTGACGACAACGCGGTCGACCGACCGGACCGGATAGCTGTCGTCCAACAGTACTTCGACCTCGGCGTCGGTGACCGCCTCATACTGTGACTCGGCTACCACGCTTTCGACCTCCTGTTCGGCGCTGGCCTCCAGCTGTGTCGTCTGAAACTCGGCGTGGGTAATGCCAGCCAGTGGGGCCGCAAGCAGTAGCAGGCCAACGCCGAAGATCGCCCCATAGGTGAGCGTCGACCGCCGCGTGGGCGAGACATCGAACAGTCCCTGTGGACGGTAGCCAGCAACCCACAGCGTCGCCAGCGCGGCGGCGTTGATCGACAGCAGATTGACCACCACGAGCACAAATGCGCCCAGCGCCGCCCCATACATCCCCCAGGCAGCCGTGATCCCGACCGCGGCGGCCGGCGGAATAAGCGCGGCGGCGATCATCACGCCGACGATGGCCTCCGAAAAGCCGCGGGTCAGGCTCAGAATGCCGGCGACGCCCGCGCCAAGCGCGACCAGCACCGAAAACAGGTTCGGCGAGACGCGCTCTTGGAGTTCGGCGACAAGGACAATGTCGACGCCGCCCGGTTCGAGTCCGGCGAGTCGGGCGAGCAGTCCGAGGCTAATCGAAGCACCGACAACGACCCCGACGCCGAGCGTCTGGTAGCGAAACCCCTCTCTGCGAAGCGCGTCGTCGCCGGTGACGATACCGATGCTCGCCGCGAGGGCAGGGCCGAGCAGTGGGGCGATCACCATCGAGCCGACGACGACAGCGGGCGAATCACCCAGCAGGCCGGCGGTGGCGACCGCCGCGCTGATAAGCAGCATGACGACGTAGATCGTCACCGAGGGGGTGAACTCCTCGGCTTT
>CAZOOU010000332.1:0-1573 GCA_964581495.1 uncultured Haloferacaceae archaeon | reverse complement strand
CCACCCATCTGTCGACCAACCAGAAACATCTCGCTGAACTTCTGGATGAGATACGAACGGGTCTCGATAGAGAACTCCCCCCATGCTTGGTCAGGGTTAAGCCGCATGCCGAGCCGCCGGTAGAGCCGGTTGACGTTGGGCGACAGCGCGCCGAAGTCCTTCGTCCGGAGCGTTTCGAGCACTGCCGAGGTGGTCGCCTGTTTGGCGTGTTCGGCCGATCCCAGCGAGCGAATGAAGTTCGGAAACTGGTTGTCGCGCTTGTGGATCGTCTGTTCTTCGTTCCGCAGGACGATGCCCGTCACCAACAGCGGAGCGACGGGAAAGCCGATGTAGACGGGAAGAGGAACCGTCTCAAGGAAAAACAACAGCCCGTCGACGCCGGGGCCGACGCCGAGAAAGCCGAATCCCATAAACACAACAAGAATCATCGAGCCGAGTCCACCGAACCCCAGTGCGCCCCAAAGCTTTCGATTCTCGACAAAGCGGGCTTCCGGAAAGTACCAGACCGGATCGTACGGTGCCATTGTCCGAATCACGAAAAAGAAGCCGAACTGGACGAACATGAACATCACAATCACGCCGACAACCGTCAGCGTCGGGTTGACGCCCGACAGAATCGGCAGCACGATCGCAAACACGAGCGCGAACGTCATCGAGAGAATCATCGACATGTAGAGGTCTTTCATCACCTCGATGTTGTTGAGCGAGCCCTCGTACACCGTGCTGTACTGGTCCATCATGATATCCTGTTCGTTTATCATGAAGTCCTTCATCTCTTGGCCCGCGCCCATGATGTAGCCGAGTCGCTCGAAAAAATCAGCCAACGCCTTGCTCGGAACCTCTTTTGCCCGTCGACGACAGGCTTCGTCGAGACTCTGATTCCAGGTGTCGACGAGATGGACGACGTGGCCCATCTCTTCGGCCAACACGCCGTACTCCTCTTCAGCAGCCAGCGTCCGAAACACCTCCATGCGGTCGATGTTGGTCATCGACAGCACCGTCATATGCGTCATCACTAGGTGAAACTGGTTTTCGATCTGGATGCGGCGCTGACTAACGTAGATTTTGGGATAAACGACTGCCGTCCCGAAAAGCAACAGCCCCAACAGCGGCAACGGCAGTCGGATGAGGATTGGAATCGTCAGCAGGACGGCTCCTGCAATGGTTCCCAGAAAAAACACGAACGCCGGCAGCAAAATCGACAGCAGATATCGCTTTCGCGACATCTCGAGTTGGTCGTACGAGGCAAGCAGTTCGGCGGTAAACGAAAGCAGCGTATCAAGCCGATCAGTCGACTGCTCGGTTTGAGTCGCCATACGAGTCGTTACTCACCGGTGATGGGTGAGGGACGCATCGAGAACGGCAGTCCCTCGACGCCGTCACGCTGGAAGGCATCGATCGTCTCGTTGACCTCGTGGTAGCCCAACACACCCTCTTGGATCATCCGTTCGGTGACCTCCGAACGGTAATCCAACTGATCGTAGATATCTCGGGTGTCGGCATACCCCAGCAGCGTTGCGATCTGTTCTTCGAGCACGTAGGAGTTGTTCATCCCCTGGAAGACGATCTCGTC
>CAZOOU010000331.1:0-1573 GCA_964581495.1 uncultured Haloferacaceae archaeon | reverse complement strand
CGACAGCCGCGACGTGTTTTTCATTGGCCTCGGTGATGCCGTGATTCCAGGTGTGTTGATCGCCAGTGCGGCCTTCTTTTCGTCGGCACCACAGTTCGCAGTCCCCGTAATCGAGCTCAATCTGCCGGCGTTGCTCGCTCTCGTCGGGACGATGGGCGGGCTGCTCGTGCTGATGCGAATGGTGATGAAAGGCCGAGCCCACGCGGGGCTGCCATTGCTCAACGGCGGGGCAATCGGTGGCTATCTGCTTGGCTCGATTCTGGCAGGAATTCCACTACTGGAAGCGCTCGGTTTGGCCGGGCTGTTCTGACTGTTCTACCGTCGAGCGTCGACATACCAGTAGCCAAACAGCGTCGTAAACAGTGCGCCCGCGATGACAACCCGAGTCAGCAGCTCCCATTGGCCGGTGAGCACTGTATAGACGACTGCCGCGGCCAACCCGAGTTGTCCGACCGTAAACAGCGTCAGCAGCTGGTTTGGGTCCATTGCTCAGTCGTCGACACCCTCGCGGACTTTGACGGCCATCCCGCTGTTGAAATCGACCAGTCCGTCGGCCGACAGCTCAGCCCGCCCAACTGCAAGGAGATCGCCGCGCTCGTGGACGACCAACACCTCGTCGCCGGGCCGAATCTGGGGGTCGACCTCGTCGACGAACTTGGCGAACACATTGCTACCCTCCCGAACAAAGGGCTCGGATTCGTCGCCGACGACAACGCGGTTTGCGGGCGCATCGAGGCTCGCGTGGAGTCGACGCCCACCCGCAATGCCGAGGGTAAACCGGCCATCGGTGCCGTACGACACCAGCCGCGAGTCGCCGGCGTACAGCTGGCGGGGTCGGCCGCCGGTCGACCGCCGGATCTCGATGGATTCGCCCGGCGGAAACAGCGCCGTGCCCGCACCCGCGCCGAACTGGTAGTCGGCGACTGTTCGGAGTTCAGTGAGATCACGGGCTGGCTGGTCGGAATCGGCAGAACCGTCGGAGTCAACAGAACCAGCGGCGGTCGAATCGGTCTCGCCGGCCGGCGTCGACAACTCATCGCTCATACCGAGTGGTTTCGGTCGATCACCAAAAACAGGCGGATTCGAAACGAGGGTGTCGCCTCAGACGGAGGCGACAAACCGGGCCCGCAGCCAGTAGAGCACGCCGAAAAGAGCGATTCCGAGCCCAACACCCACCAGCGTGCTGGCGAACACCGCCCGACCGAACGCGAGTCCAACCGCAAACCCAACCACGAACGGCATCGCTGCGGCCTCGATCTGTGCAGGCGTGACCATGCTTAGAGCAAAAACCGGTTTTCGTCTTCCGACAGATCGGTAAACTCGTCTGTCGCCTCGATCAGCTCTTCGGCCGTCGACGAGCCGAACGCCATCACCTCGACTTTGACGCCCTCGTGGCGAAGATGCGAACACAGCCGCGAAAAGTCGCCGTCGCCCGTACACAACACGACGGTGTCGACGTGGTTTGCCAGCGTCACGGCATCAAGACTCATCCCCACGTCCCAGTCGGCCTTTTTTGTACCGTCGCCGAACGTTTTGATCTCCTTGATTTTGGTCTCAAAGCCGATGTCGACCA
>CAZOOU010000330.1:0-1574 GCA_964581495.1 uncultured Haloferacaceae archaeon | reverse complement strand
TGGCAACACACGGCCTGTCGACCGCGCTGACGCTGTACCGCTGTGGCACCCTCACATTTAGACAGGCGGCAACCCACGCCGGCCAGACCGACGACGCCTTCGCACGAACGCTCGCCCAGTACGGAATCCCCGCCCACGACTAACTCTCGCCCACCCCATCCCCCAATTATCAGATTTTGATACGTATGCAGAAACTATTAGCACCCCGTGCTGCCTCTGTTCAGTTGGAGGAGTGAGCAATGTCAACACACATCAACCGACTGTGTGGCAGGCTGGAGCTTCCACGCGCGGATGCGTGGGCGGCGCATGCGACTGTCGAGCAGTGGCTCCGGTCGGAATCCGAGCCCGACACCGAGGCCAGTCTCGACCGACTGGCCGTCGGCTCGCGGCTCTTGAGACGGCTGGAAGCCGGCGACCGGATGACTCGCGAGGAACTGTCGCTACTCGCTGAACGCTGTCGGAGTCGACTGAACAACGGGACAGCACCACCTCGTGACCGAGAGTCGCTTGCGGCCGTCGTCGACCGGGTCGACCACGCCCTCGCAGTGTGTTCGACCTGAGTCGACACCCCCAACCGTAGTCGGTCTGGTATGTGGTGGGGCCCACGATCCGGGCTGCAGTTTTTCCGTTAGATGCCGCCTACTCCTACCGTAGCCAGCGGCTACAGCCCACATCGTGTTAGGTCGTCCGGAGGTGACCCTGGCGTGGCTCGTACACATCACCCTTCCGCCGGAGTTTTTCGATCTCGCTTTCGGCTTTCGAGGCATCCATTCCGATATCGCCGGCCCGGTCGAGCACTTCGTCCAGCGGCGCGCCCTCTTCGTACTCGTCTTCGATCTCGGCGATCAGCTGTTTGATGTTCTTGATCCGGTCGCGCTGGGTTTTCGAGGTCCCCGTCTCGACAACGTCGGCGTCGAACTGGCCGGTTTCGGGGTCGACGCCGATATCTTTCAGACAGGATCGCACGATCGACACCGAGCGTTCGGCGTCCTCCTCTTCGACCGTATCCGACAATCGCACGCGCGCGCTGGCTTCGGCCAGCCGGACGAGTGCTTCGAGCTTTCGAGCCGTCACTGGAATCGGCGCGTCCTCGTCTGCTCCCTTCGAGCGCAGGTCGACGTAGAACTCCCGGATCGTCGCCTTCGCCTCGTCGGTCATCGTCGGGAAACACGACCGTTTGGCGTGGGCGATGTATTTGCGGAGGAGTTCGGCGTCGATCTCGGGGGCGACCTGCTCGGTGACGTCGTCGACCTGCTGTTGGGTGAACTCCGAGGTCGGCACGTTGGCGCGCTGGGTGTTCAGCTCGCCGGCGTAGTTGGTTTTCAGGATGTGGTCGGCCAACATCCCGTCGTGGTCGGGGTCGGGCTGGTCGGTGACCGTAAAGATGAGATCGAACCGCGAGACGAGTGCGGGTTCGAGATCGATCTGCTCGCCGATGGGTTCGTACTGGTCGAACCGACCGTATTTGGGGTTCGCTGCACCGAGCAACGAACACCGGGATTTGAGCGTGGCGTTGATGCCGGCTTTCGAGATGCTGATCTCCTGTTGTTCCAACGCCTGGTGCATTGCACTCC
>CAZOOU010000329.1:0-1581 GCA_964581495.1 uncultured Haloferacaceae archaeon | reverse complement strand
CAGTGAGCCAAAAAGTCATCCTCGGTCAACATTCCGAGGTCGTCGGCGTATTCGAGCGGTCGTTTGTCGTGTTCCGCAACGAGAGGGTCGACCTCGTTTTCGGTCTCGTTGGCGTGGAAATGCAGCGGCACATCGCTCTCGCGGGCCTGTGGGACGAACTCCGCGAGGTATTCGGTCTCGGCGGTCGTCAGCGAGTGTGGCATCAACGCTGTAGTGATCCGGCCGTCGGCCGCACCGTCGAACTCGCGGGCGATGTCGAGTCCCTCTTGGGCGTCAGCGCGTGAGGCCTCGTCGTCCTTGCCGATTGTAATAAAGGCGTGACAGAGGTTGGCGCGGAGTCCCGACTGCTCGGTGGCAGCGGCGATTTCGCCGACCTCGAAGTAGCTGTCGGCAAAGCCGGTGATGCCGTTTTTAATGAACTCGACAAGGCCGAGCTCCGTCCCCACGCGGATGTCGTCGGGCGTGAGTTCGGCTTCGACCGGCCAGATGTCCTCCTGGAGCCAGGCGTCCAGCGGTTTGTCGTCCGCGTGGCCACGGAGCAGCGTCATGGCGACGTGGGTGTGGGCGTTGAGTAGGCCCGGCATAACTAAACAGCCAGTTGCGTCCAGCGTCTCGTCGGCGGTCACGTCCGGGCCAACGTCGACAACGGTGCCGGCCGCACGGTCGACCAGCACGTTTGCCTCTCTGACCTCAAACTCGGGTGTGAGAACATGGCCGCCCTCGATTGCGTATCGGTCGCTCATACCGGGCGTTGGGGCGGTGGTCCCTTAAGAAATCAGGATCGGTCCCGAAGGCGGTCGATCCGCTGGCCGAGGGGTGGCTGGACCTCGAACCAGGTGTGCCACGTCGACTCCTCAGGTTCGACACCCTTGAGCGTGGCAACCGTCTCGAACGCCGTCGCCAGTGTCTCCGCGCCGACGTGGCCGGCCGCTAGGCTGTCGGCCGAAAACTGGAGCTGTCGACCGCCCCACAACAGCGCGAGTGCGGCGATTGCGAGGACGAAAAGCCCATCCGAAAACGAGACCAGACCGCCGAACATCCCGGTCGCAATGCCGATGATGCTGGCGGCAGCCACCGCGCGGTACTCCATATACAACAGCCGCGAGCGGCCAGCCTCGGCGGCCAGCAGTGCGCTTGCCGTCTGGCTGTCGAGATCGCTCAGGACGTAATCAGTCACGAGCAGCGAGCGCCTCCCAGGAGGGCCGCGGATCGACACCTCGATCGAGTGCTCGCCGACCGTCTCGACGACGTGGACCGACTTGGGGTCGTAGTCGGCGGCTGCAGCCATCGCAGCGAGCCGGTCGCGTTCATCGGCCGTCGGCTCGCGGGTTTCTCGAACCGACAGCAACACCAGCGGTGCGACAATCGCTGCGAGCAGAAAGACGCCGAAGGCGACCGCAACAAAGACGAGTGGGTCGACTGTCCACTGTAGTGGCGCGGCGAACGCCGCGAGCGAAGCCGTCGACGCCGAGAGACCGACCATACGGTCGCTTTCGGGGTGGGACCCAAAGCCGTTTCCGTTCTGGAGGGAAAGACAGTTGAGCTATCGGCCGAGAGATGCCGTATGCGCATTGCCGTACC
>CAZOOU010000328.1:0-1582 GCA_964581495.1 uncultured Haloferacaceae archaeon | reverse complement strand
ATATGTATCGCCAGCAGATCCTCGATCACTACAAAAGCCCCCGAAACTACGGGGAACTCGAGGATCCTGACTTTTCACACACTGGTGAAAATCCGTCCTGTGGCGATACGATCCAGATAGATATTCGGCTCGAAGACGACGATGAAACAATCGAGTATGCGACGTTTACCGGCGACGGCTGTGCGATTTCGCAAGCCTCGGCGAGCATGCTTTCGGAACGACTCGTCGGGATGACACTCGACGAACTCGACGAGCTGGAAACCGACGACATCGTCGACATGCTTGGTGTCACCATCTCGCCGATGCGGATTCCGTGTGCCGTGTTGGGCAACCAGGTCGCCAAAGACGGCGCGAAACTCCACTTGGGCGAACTCGACCCCGACGAGTACGGCCAGACGATCACCGAAGAGTAGCAGACGGCTCTGTTGAACTCCGCAGAGAGGTACCTGTTCGGCCTGTAATCCGTGAACTCACCATCGCCTGTCTCATTCCTGTGATCGGATAGGAGCAACTGTCGACCCAGATACCAGCAAAGCTTGTATCTTTCTGTGTTCTACGGACTCCGCCGAAAGTCGGTGTGTTTCGGCCCGATGGGCGTGAAACGGACTGTTTAGTGCCGGCTGGACTCGCTGTGGCTGTCGCAGACAACCGCCGCCGTTGCAGTAGTCGGTTCGTTTTACCCCTCGGCGGGTGGTGGTAGTGGTATGATTGTTGAAACTGACACCAAATCGCCGTCGACTGCCGTCGACACCCCGGCCGCCCGTCGGTTGAGCGGTACCGAACCGGATGAGTGGCGACTCGGCGAGTATGCCCGAGTTGTCGTCGAAACGGACGGCTTTCCCCGGTAACAGAGAACACGCACTGGCGACCGACTACAGCCGCTCGGCTAGATCCTCGGCGAAGTAGGTCAAAATGAGATCCGCGCCGGCGCGTTTGATACTCAAAAGGGATTCGTACGCCGTGGCTTCGAGATCCAGCCACCCTTTTTCGGCGGCTGCATGGATCATGGCGTACTCGCCCGACACGTTGTAGGCTGCCACGGGGTGATCGAACTCCTCGCGAATGTCGCGGACGATATCCAGGTAGGGAAGTGCGGGTTTGACCATCAGTACGTCCGCGCCCTCTTTGACGTCCAAGCTGACTTCCCGCATCGCTTCTCGCCGATTCGCGGGATCCATCTGGTAGTGTCGACGGTCCCCGAAGGCGGGTGCACCGTCGGCGGCATCGCGGAACGGCCCATAAAACGACGACTCGTATTTGGCCGCATAGCTCATGATCGGGACGTGCTCGAAGCCCGCCTCGTCGAGTGCGGTGCGGATCGCCCCAACCATTCCATCAGTCATACTTGAGGGTGCGACCATGTCGGCTCCCGCCTCAGCTTGCGAGACTGCTGTTTCGGCCAGCAGTTCGAGCGTTTCGTCGTTTTTGACCGTCAGCGTCGGCTCCTCGTGGGCGTGGGGTTCGACGACGCCGCAGTGGCCGTGGTCGGTGTACTCACAGAGACAGACATCGCCGATAACGTAGGCGTCAGTGTGCTCGCTGATTGCTCGAATCCCCTGTTGAACGACGCCGTCGTCGGCGT
>CAZOOU010000327.1:0-1587 GCA_964581495.1 uncultured Haloferacaceae archaeon | reverse complement strand
TTGCTCCTCTCGAAGCAACAGTGTGTCCCAGCCACCCTTCATCAATCGTGACGACGAGCTCGACCTCTTGTCATCGCGTTTTGAGAGCGAGCGTTCGGAACTAATCGTCATCTATGGCCGGCGGCGGCTTGGGAAGAGTGCGCTTGTCCGGAAAGCGATCCAGGATCGAGATGATGCTGTCTACTGGCAAGCGACTGAGGAAACATCAGCCGTTCAGCTCGCCAATTTTGTCGACACGGCGAGCGATACGTTTCCACTAGTTGAGGATATTCAACGGGACTGGGAAGCACTGCTCCGCGCACTCGGCCGCGAAGATGCTATTGTCGTTCTCGACGAGTTTCCATATCTGATTGAATCGGATGACTCCGTTCCCTCGAAGGTCCAACGCGTGTGGGATCTCGATCTTCAGGAGACTGGGATGACGCTCGTGTTGGTTGGCTCTTCGATAAGCATCATGGAGGAGAAGGTGCTTGGTGGCGGCAGTCCGCTCTACGGCCGTCGAACGGCGACTATCGACTTACCACCACTCTCGTTAGGAGATGCACGTGAACTGTACGCTGCTGAGAATCCTGACGAAGCAATTCAGGCGTGGGGTGTGTTTGGCGGGACGCCGTACTATTTGCAAGCTCTGTCTCCTGGTTCGACGCTCGCGGCCAACATACAGTCCGCGATCCTCTCAGAACACGGGGTTCTTCACAACGAACCTGAGTTCCTCCTTCGTACTGAGTTCGGTATTCAGGAGCCACAGACGTACTATACGATTTTACGAGCTATTGCCACCGGAAAGCGCGCAGCCAACGAGATCGCCACCTTCGCTGGAGTCGACTCTAACGCACTCGGAACGTATCTCTCGAAACTCCGTCGGCTACGACTCATCGAGCGTGATATCCCCGTGACAGCGAACCCGGAGGCAACCCGTAAGAGTCGGTACCGGCTCAAAGAGCCGTTGTTTCGGTTCTGGTTTCGGTATGTGTATGGTCAGACTGGCGAGATTGCACAGCTTGGTGATGCTGCCTACGAGGAGCTTGTCGAACCATCTTTTAGCGAATATATGGGTCCGATGTTCGAGTTGGTCTGTCAGAACGCACTTCCCAAGCTAGTCCCCAAAACGTATCGTCGAGTCGGCTACTGGTGGCATCAACACGCAGAAATAGACGTCGTCGGTCTCGCGAGCGACGGTACGCTTGTCGCTGGTGAATGTAAGTATACGACGCGAAAGATGCACGAGGGCGACCTCGCAGATCTTGAACGGAATGCCTCACAGGTCGACTGGACACCACCTAACGGCGGCGATCCGGACTACCATTACTGCTGTTTCTGTCGATCCGGATTCTCAGACGGATTGCGTCAGGCTGCCGATAAGCGAGCTGACGTCTCACTCTTCACGCCCGATGACATTGTCTCTGAGATTTGAACTGGGTTCTACCGGTCTGTTCGCTGTCTCCTGCTGTTTGTCATTTTTCGCTTCTATCACCGCTTCGAGCTCTTTGAGCCGTTGTTCGTGTTCGTCGAGTCGACTCTCCTGTTCTATGTCGATGCTCAACAGTGCCGGCAGTAGTGGGTTCTGGTGATTCAATAGCCCACTTG
>CAZOOU010000326.1:0-1590 GCA_964581495.1 uncultured Haloferacaceae archaeon | reverse complement strand
GGAAAAACCCCGGCGAGGGCAAACTCGCCGAACTGCAGTGGCAGCGAAAACAGGACTGGCGAAACCAGGGCGCAATCGAGCGCGTCGACCGCCCAACCCGCCTCGACAAAGCCCGCTCGCAGGGCTACAAGGCCAAACAGGGCATCGTCGTGGCTCGCGTGTCCGTCCGAAAAGGGAACGCTCGCAAACAGCGACACAAAGCCGGTCGACGAACCAAACGGCAGGGTGTCAACCGAATCGGTCGCCGGAAATCGATCCAGCGCATCGCCGAGGAGCGAGCCTCCCGGAAGTTCCCCAACCTCCGAGTCCTCAACTCCTACTGGGTCGGGGAAGACGGCTCGCAGAAATGGCACGAAGTGATCCTCGTCGACCCCGAGCACCCCGCCATCCAGAACGACGACGATCTCAACTGGATCTGCGAATCACAGCACAAAGGCCGCGCGTTCCGCGGACTCACCGGTGCCGGTGACAAAGGCCGTGGCATGAAGAAACGCGGTAAAGGTACCGAACACGCCCGCCCGAGCGTCAACAGCGACCGCAACCGCAGCAAGTAATCCCCGCCGTCGGGACTATTCTCAGCAGCTGATAATCGTTGCCGTTGATTATTAGTATGGGCTCTAAATCGTCCCAATATGACGCTTACAGACAGCTACGAGGCCGTCCTCTGGGGGATGATGGACTGGCTCGGAATCAGCGATTCACTCCGGCGAAAGATGCTGGCAGCGGTCGCCATCCAGTTTTCGGCCGCCATCGGCCTGTTTGTGCTGCCGATCGTACTGACCGGAACGCTCCTCCGGGTCGCCCAGGCTGTGATCTTCCTGGGAGCGATCGTCGCCTTCGTCAACACGGTGTTGATCATCGAAAAAGACCTTATCGCGCCGCTCGACGAGATCGAAACCGCCGCGGGCCGGATCGCCGAGGGCCACATCGAGACCGACCGCGTCGACGTCGACCAACCCGACGAGGTCGGCAGTCTCGCCGGCTCGTTTGGCGACCTGCAAGCGTACCTGACGACCGTCGCCGCCCAGGCCGACGCGTTGGCCGACCAGCAGTTCGACGACCGCGCGCTCGACGAGCCGGTTCCCGGCCCCTTCGGCGAGTCGCTCGACCGAATGGCCGAGAACCTCGAAACACACACCCACGAACTCGAAGCCCGCTCGGCGCGTCTCCAGCGGCTGGTCGAGGCGTTCGAAACGTCGACGGGCCAGGCCATCGACGGCGATCTAACCGCGACGATTGACCCCAATGCAATCGACGATCCCGAAGGCACCTACTCGGTCGTTATCGAGCGGTACAACGAGCTGCTCGGCACGCTCCAAGCGTCGCTGGGCGAGACGGCCAGCTTCGCCGCCGAGGTGCGGGCTTCGACCGAGGCCGTCGAAGAGAGTGCGACCGAGTTGAATCAGGCCGGCTCCGAGATCGCGGGCGCGACCGACGAAATCGCCGCCGGCGCCGACGACCAACGCGACAAACTCCAGACAGCTGTCTCGGAGGTCAACACGCTGTCGGCGACTGTCGAGGAGATCGCCGCCTCGTCCGAAGAGGTGAGCCGGACGGCCGAAACCGCAAGCGAGGCCGCCACGACGGGCA
>CAZOOU010000325.1:0-1595 GCA_964581495.1 uncultured Haloferacaceae archaeon | reverse complement strand
CCGCCGCAGTTGGCGCGCTCGGTCAGTCGACTGTACGGCGACAAGCCTGCCTCCAAAAGCACGTCCCGAAGCACCCGCCCACGTTCGACAGAGAGTTCGGTTTCGGTCTCGCCGTCGACGACCACCAGTCGCACCGTCTCGGCTGGGTCGTCAGTAGCAAGATCGACTGGGTCAGCCATACCGTCCAGTGGTGAGAATGACCCAAAAGCGTACTGCTGGTCGGTACTTGCTTTGCTGTCGACTGCGTCGAGTATGGGTGGTCGATCCTGGTTCCGGCCTGCAGGTCGACTGTGGATGGTCCACTAAATCAAACAGGAACTGACAGTAGCTGTATAATTCAATAGAACTACCCATCTGCCAACGGGCTTTTGAGAGTGTATGCTGATTTATACTAAGCATGACCGTCGATCCATTTAATCGCAGCAAACATCACGCTGCCGTCCTCATCGGTAGCCTCGTGCTTGCGCTGTTGCTCTGGGCGAGTGGGTACAGGGTCTCGCGCATCGTCGCCGCGGTGCCGTGGTTTCTGCTGTTTCTCGTGATGGTAATCGGGCCAGTGACGAAGATCTGGCCGTCCATTACACAACGGTACAGCGAGAACTTCCCGCTTAACTGGCGGTCGGAGCTCGGGATCTGGTTCGTGATCTGGTCGCTGGCACACGTTGTGGGCGTGTTCCGGACGTTCGGTTGGGACGTCACCGGATTCGTCGACTGGATGAGCGCGTGGGCGTTTGGCGCGCTCGTCGCTGTCGCTATTGCGGTCATCCTGGCGATTACCTCGAACACCAAGGCATTCCGGTTCATGGGGCCGAAAGCCTGGAAATGGCACCAGAGCCACGGTACTTATGTCATGTTCTGGCTGCTGGTAGTCCACATCTACGATCAAACGGTTGTTCCCGCTGGCCTCCCGACCGATGACCCGTTGCACCTCCTGTACCTACTCACAATCGTCATCGTCGTCGGCCTGCACATTGCGGCGTTCCTCACTGTCGTCTCGTACTACCGGGAACACGGTGAGTACCCGGCGTGGATTTCCTAACAGAGTTACTCGGTACTGTGGCGGTGTTTCCAGGCCCGCAAACAGACGAACAGATACAGCAGACCGAGTCCACGAATGATTGTCGAAAGACGGTCAGTCGACTCGATTTCGTCTGGATTCTCGTAGATCAGACGTGTTGCAAAGTGATGATACTGTGATGGGAAACAGGCTGCCACTGCGCCTGCAAGACCCATGAAATTCAGCAGCCACGCATACCCTCGCCCACCGAGAAGACTGACTGCTCCGACGACTATGCCTTCGGCTCGAACCACCGAGAGCAGCCACTCCTTTCGGACCACCTCGTCAGGATTCTCGTAGGCAAGTTTCTCATGCAGGTCAGTGATCCGGGCTGGAAACAGTGCCTCGACGATGCCCAGGGCGACAAACGATGCTCGGGCCATAGCACTATCCACGGTTGGACTCCCAATAAGCCATATTGCTGATTCGGCAGACATCGGCGTTTCTGACCGTCTCATTGATAGCCGGAAACGGTCTGTTTGAGCGACCAGACAGACCAACGTAGCCCGCCATTACTAGATGGCCAGTAAACTTAGTG
>CAZOOU010000324.1:0-1595 GCA_964581495.1 uncultured Haloferacaceae archaeon | reverse complement strand
ACTCACTCGACTGATCCCAGACGGGTATACTGTACGAGTAGTTGGGGAAGAACAAGTCCGATAAGAAAGACGCCTAGCAAAATACGCTCGGGCCTGAGAGTAGTAGCAGTGGAGAGTACGGACAGCAATGCCACTGCACTCAGGACGAACAGACCGATGATTTTGCTATCGGTGGCAGCCAGCCCGCCACGTATCATAACAATCCCAAATGAGAGTACCAGCAAAGAGAGTAGTCCAACACTGACTGCAGTGAAACCCGAAATAAATGATCCTACTGAATCAGTTGCAAGGCTACTTGCGAATCCAACAACTATCACCAGGAATGTCAGGCCAGTAGCGATGATTGTTGTTTTCGCATCCAATTGTTTGCTCTGGTTCCCACAATCCTGTGGCGACGCCATAGCCTGTAACTGAGCTCACGATTTTAAAAAAGGGATCGGTCGGCCGCTCTCAGAACTTGTAGTTGTCGTCTCCGTCGGTCTCGACCGGCGGCTGCTGGAAGGAGACGCTGCGCGTGATGATTGCAGGGCCAACAACTGCGAGGCCGACGAACGCACCCAGTTGGACGCCAAACCCGAGGTCGGTGAGCGCGCCGACGAAAAAGTAGCAGGTCGCCCCCAGGACGATTGCGGTCCACTGAATCTGTTTGGCTGATAGCTCCATGCCCGAGCGATTGCGTCGACGTATGTGACTGTTGTGATCGCCGACAGGGTTAGTCAGTATGCGGCCACTAACTATCAGTATTCGTGACGAGATGGCCCGTTTCGGGCATCCGGGACCGATAGAATGAGGTGGCCGATGAGCAAATAGAGCCCTATGTTCAGCAAGGTTCTGGTCGCCAACCGCGGTGAGATCGCGGTTCGCGTCATGCGCGCCTGCGAAGAGTTGGGTGTCAGGACGGTCGCGGTCTACAGCGAGGCCGACAAACACTCGGGCCACGTCCGACACGCCGACGAGGCGTACAACATCGGCCCCGCCCGCGCGGCTGACTCCTATCTGGATCACGAGGCCGTCTTGGATGCCGCACAAAAAGCCGGCGCGGACGCGATCCACCCCGGCTACGGCTTTTTGGCCGAAAACGCCACCTTCGCGGCCAAAGTCGAAGACAGTCCCTTCACCTGGATCGGTCCCTCCAGCGACGCCATGGAGTCGCTCGGCGAGAAAACCAAAGCCCGCTCGTTGATGCAAGACGCCGACGTGCCCGTCGTCCCCGGCACAACCGAGCCAGTCACCTCCGTCGACGAGATTACTGCGATTGCCGAGGAGTACGGCTACCCCGTTGCGATCAAAGCCGAGGGTGGCGGCGGTGGCCGTGGCCTGAAAGTCGTCCACAGCGAAGACGAGGTCGAATCACAGTTCGAAACCGCCCAACGCGAGGGTGAGGCCTACTTCGACAACGATTCGGTGTACGTCGAAAAGTATCTCGAAGCCCCCCGCCACATCGAGGTCCAGATCATCGCCGACCACCACGGCAACGTCCGGCATCTCGGCGAGCGCGACTGCTCGCTGCAGCGTCGACACCAGAAAGTAATCGAAGAAGCGCCCTCCCCTGCGCTCGACGACGACCTCCGCGAGCAGATCGGCGAAGCCGCCAA
>CAZOOU010000323.1:0-1612 GCA_964581495.1 uncultured Haloferacaceae archaeon | reverse complement strand
TTTGGCACTCGGAGGCAGATCGTCGAGGCTCTCTTGATCTGTGGCTGCCATTACCTCTACTCAAACTACACACTGCAATAAAAGTTGATGGGGCGAGCGGGCCAACACGGCAAACGAACACCTTTTGACGGCCGACGCCAAAGCCCGCCCATGGCTACAGAATCGGCAGCCGGTCTCTCCGATCACATGCGCGGAGTGACTGTCACGACGATCTCCTGTCTTGCGGGGATTCTCGCCGCACTGGCCTCCGCAGCCGTCGTCGGGACCTCTCCCGAGGCGGCTGGCGATATCCAGGCGGTGCTCATTATGGGGATCGCCATCTTCGCGCAGTTCCCGATCCTCAAACTCGTCGGCATCGATATCAGCGAGTTCGGCATTAAAGACAACCTCTTTGTTTCCTTTATGACGTTCTGTCTGTGGTTTATCACGTACGCGATCCTGCTCACCTCGGCGGTGGAGCTCTAATGGCTGACGACAGCATTGCGGTCGTCGACCTTGATCGCTGTCAGCCAGACCGCTGTAACTACGAGTGTGCGAACTTCTGTCCGCCCAACAGAACAGGCAAAGAGTGCATTACCGAACGCGGCCCGGACGCCGAGACGGGCGACCCCGACCAGATCCGCATCTCCGAGGAGATCTGTCTCGGTGAAACCTGTGGCATCTGTGTCGAAAAATGCCCCTTTGACGCAATCGAGATCATCAATCTTCCCCAAGAGCTCACCGAAGAGCCGACCCACCGGTACAACGAAAACGCCTTTGGGCTGTACGGCCTTCCGGTTCCTGAACCCGGTTCAGTGACCGGCATTCTGGGGCCGAACGGGATCGGCAAATCGACCGCAGTCAAAGCACTCGACGGCGAGATTATCCCGAACCTCGGGGATTTCGAGACCGAAGCCACCTGGGAGCCGGTGCTCGAACGCTACCGTGGCTCGGAGCTCCAGCAGTTTCTCTCCCGACTCATCGACGGCGACATCGAGATCGCGCGCAAACCCCAGTACGTCGACCAGATCCCCAAACAGTTCGACGGCAAAACCCGCGACCTGCTCGAACACACCGACGAACGCGGCGAGCTCGACTACCTAGTCGACCGACTCAGCATCCGGCCCGTCATGGACCAGCCGATCGACTCGATCTCGGGTGGCGAACTCCAGCGTGTCGCCATCGCGGCGACGCTCGCCCGCGACGCGGACTTTTATTTCCTCGACGAGATCACACCGTATCTCGACGTTGGCCAGCGAATGGTCGCCGCCCGACTGATCCGCGAACTCGCCGATGACGACGAGGCCGACCGCTCGATGCTCGTCGTCGAGCACGATCTGGCAATTCTCGACCTCCTTGCGGATTCGATCCACGTCGGCTACGGTGAACCCGGCGCATTCGGTGTGATCACCCCGCCGAAATCGGTGCGCAAGGGGATCAACGAGTATCTCGAAGGCTACCTAACCAACGAGAACATGCGGATTCGCCCGGACAAAATCACCTTCGAGGAGCACGCCCCACGCGAGACGATCAAAGGGATGCCGCTGGTCGAGTACCCTGATCTCGAAAAGTCCTACGGCGAGGGCGAGTTCTCCTTGTCGGTCGACAGCGGCACCATTTACGAGGGCGAAGT
>CAZOOU010000322.1:0-1613 GCA_964581495.1 uncultured Haloferacaceae archaeon | reverse complement strand
TCGCACTGTCGACACCAGATACAGCGTTCCTGGCTGAACTTGTGAACACCGCGGAACCGGGGGCTGACTTCGGGAGCCTCCTCGGGGTACTGTACGGTGAATTTTTTCCCATCGAGCGCGTGTTTCATCGTCGTCGCCATGCCTTTGAGCAGTCCAATCATGTTATCACTCCCACGATAATGGCCGTGAGCACCAGGTTAGCAAAGGAAAGCACGAGCATTCCTTTCCAACCGATTTCGATCAGCTGGTCGATACGAACCCGTGGCAGCGCCGAGCGGGCCCACTGGGTGAACAGGAAGAAGGCCCAGATCTTGATGACGAACCAGACGAAGCCTGGAAGGACCGGCCCCGCCGGCCCGCCAAGGAAGACGGTCGCCATAATCGCCCCACCCAGGAAGACGTGCAGGAACTCCCCGAGGTAAAAGAGGACGAAATACACCGACGAGTACTCGGTCTGATAGCCCGCGACGATCTCAGTTGGGGCTTCCGGAATGTCGAACGGGTTGCGGCCGATTTCGGCCATGTTCGCCACCAAAAAGAGGACGAACGCGAAGGGGTTGACAAACGCATACCACGCCGGGATGCTAATGCCGCCCAGCGAGATGAGCGTTGCCGACTGTTCGGCGACAATCGTACTCATCTGCAGCGAGCCCGCGAAGACGACCACCGACATTGCGGTGACGATCAGCGGGATCTCGTAGGCGATGTTCTGGGCGACCGCACGGAGCCCGCCCATCAGCGAGTACTTGTTGTTCGAGGCGTAGCCGCCCATCACCAGCGCGACCGAGGCAATAGAGGCAAACGCAAACACTAGCGCGAGCCCCGCTTCTGGATCAGCGAGCTGAATCCCGCTGCCCATCGGAATCACCGCGAAGCCGAGCAGCGCGGAGGCCGGCAGAATAATCGGTGCGAGATCGTACGATGGTCGATCCGCGCCGTCGGGAATAATCAGCTCTTTCGAGAGCAGCCGCACCGAGTCGGGAATGATGATCAGTATCCCGCCCGGGCCGAGACGGTTGACGGCGTACCGATCGGTGAACGCCGCCGTAATCTTTCGTTTGGCCCACGGGCCGGCGACGCCGGTCATCGCCAGCATGATGTTGCCGACGATGAAGGCGGCGATCAGCGCGGCGATAATCTCGCCGATTGGCCCGCCGAGCCCCAGCAGGTCAGCAATGCGCTCGGGAAGCATGACCTCCCCTTGGAGGAGAGCCGCCATTACCGATCCACCTCTCCGAGGACAATGTCGAGGCTCCCCAGCGAGGCGACCGCATCGGGGACGTACTCACCGTTCGACATCTCCGGAAGCGTTTGCAGGTTCGAGAAACACGGACTCCGGATCTTGAAGCGGGCGGGCTTTTCGGTGCCGTCCGCACGCATGTAGATACCGAGTTCCCCTTTCGCCCCCTCGACGGCCCGATAGATCTCGGTGTCGTCGTCGGGTTTGATCGTCCGTGGGACGTTGGCCTGGATGTTCCGTTCGTCTTCCGGCCAGTCTTCGAGCAGATCGATACACTGCTCGACAATCCGCGCGGACTGTTCGACCTCGCGCATGCGCACGAGCAGTCGACTGTAGTTGTCACAGCCGTCTTCGACGGCGACCTCCCAGTCGA
>CAZOOU010000321.1:0-1618 GCA_964581495.1 uncultured Haloferacaceae archaeon | reverse complement strand
TGGATTCGAGCGCCGACAGCAGCGCGAGGTTGTGTTCGAACTCCTGGGTAATCGAGAGTCCCGCGGCGAACGCGCCAACGACAATCGAGACCTCGAGCGTTTCGGCAAGCGCGAGAAAGCCGATCAGTATGCCGATCCCAGTCAGCATGATGAGCTCGTCTGAGTCTCCCGACAGGCGGACGAACAGCTCGAACAGATACACCCGGATGAGGAGCGCGGCAACCAACAGCAACACCCCGTAGCCGAGCTGGAGGGCGATACCGTCGAGGGTGAAGGCGGTTGCCCCGAAAACGAGGATAATCGCCACCGCGAACAGATCCTGGACGAAGTGGATCGATTCGGTCAGTCGACCGTGAATCAGGTTCCTGCGGATGTCGCCCTCGGCGAGTTCACGGCCGACAAGCGAGGAACTCAGCGCGGCGGCGGTCGCAAAGTAGGCCGCCGAGACGTAACTGAAGCCGAGTAGGAGGCCAACGGCGAAGCCAGTGGCTCCGACGACGACCAGCTGGACCGCCGCAATATGTTCGCTCGCGCGGGCGACTGACAGAAACCGCCCCGGCTCGGCGTGGACGCCGAACACAAAGACGAGAAACGCGATCCCGAGCTGGGCGAGCTCGAGGGTGATTCCCGGTCCGATCAGTGGACTGACAGCGATGCCGACCAGAATGTAGAGGGGGACACTCGGCACCGGATACCGGGTGGCGAGCAACAGCAGGATCGCTGCCGCGATGAAAATAATCGCCAGCGGCTCGATCAGCTCAGACATCCGGCTCACCTCCCCGGTCGAGTCGACTCCCGTCGGCGGGTGTCGACGGCGTCCCGTCGGCGGTCGACCGGAGCCGCCGGATGTCGGCCTCGACTGCCCGGAGGAACGCCGGTCGGTCCTGAATATGCTGTCGCATGTAGGTGCGAACTTTGAGACCGGCCAGGACGGTCGGTAGCGTCACGTAGTGGGCACCCTCGTCGTACAGATCGAGTGCCTGCTCGACATCCGACGCCTCGGCAATGACGATTGCGTCGTCGGCCGACTCGCGGATTGCTAGCTCGTTGATCTCGGGTTGGACCGACGACGACATGACGACCGCCGCCCGGCCCAGGCCGGCCTCCTTGCGGAGTTCGCTGTGTTTGAAATCACCGTAGATCACGTCGTACGGTTTGTCGGCGTACTTCTCGGAGACCGTGGGGTTGCGGTCGACGATCACCACGTCGCCGACCTCCTCGGCGAGCACCGAGAGGGTGGGTTCGGTCACCTCGTCGACGCCGATAACGACTGCGTGATCGCTGTAGGTTTTGAGCTCGACATCGGTTTTATCCGCGCTCTCGAAGCGATCCCAGAGTGGTTTGGTGCGCGCGTATATCTGGTGGTTGTACTTGATGAGATACGTCGAGAGGCTCATGGTGATGATCGCCATCAGGCTCAGGTAGCCGAGGATTGGTTCGCCAATGAATCCTTGTGAGACCGCCAGCGCGCCGACGACCAGCGAGAACTCGCTGACCTGGACCATGTTGATGCTCCCCAAAAAGGAGGTTTCGGGCGTGAAGTTCTCGTAGTCGATGAGGACGAACATAATGAGGAAGTTACCCACCATCAGCACTGCCGAGGCGATGATCGCCTCCT
>CAZOOU010000320.1:0-1623 GCA_964581495.1 uncultured Haloferacaceae archaeon | reverse complement strand
AACCAGTCGGCAGTCCATACAGACCTGATTACGGATATGAGCGACAAGTCGACGCTCGCGGTCGACGGCGAGATTGTCCAGCAAAACGGGACGTTCCGGTGGGAAGACGGCTTCGAAACAGCCGACTAACAATCAGCGTGGGGCGTTATCGCTCGTCGAGCGGGACGAACTCGGCGTCTTCTGGGCCGGTGTATTTGGCGCGTGGCCGGATCAGTCGGTTGTCCTCCCACTGTTCGAGCACGTGGGCGATCCAGCCACCGACGCGCGAGACCGCAAAGATCGGCGTATACAGATCGATCGGAATCCCCATCTGGTAGTAGGTACTCGCCGAATAGAAGTCGACGTTCGGTGCGAGGCCTTTCTCCTCGGCGATGTACTCCTCGATAGCGACCGACATCTCGTACCATTTGGTGTCGCCGGCGGCCTCGCCGAGCGCTTCGCTCTCCTGGCCGAGGATGTTGGCGCGTGGGTCCTTGACGTTGTACACACGATGGCCGAAGCCGGCGACCCGCTCGCCGCGCTCCAAGGCGTCGACAACCCAGTCGACGGGGTCCATCTCGGAGTCGTCGATCTCCTGGAGCATTCGCATCACGTTGGCGTTCGCGCCGCCGTGGAGACTCCCCGAGAGCGTGCCGATAGCGGAGGTGACCGCGCTGTGCAGATCCGCCAGCGTTGAGGCGGTGACCATCGCCGAGAACGTCGAGGCGTTGAGGCCGTGGTCGGCGTGCAGGACGAGTGCCATATCGAACGTTTCGGCCAGCACGTCGTCCGGCTCCTCGCCGTTGAGCATATACAGAAAGTTGGCGGCGTGGCTGAGATCTTCGCGGGGCTCGACGGGCTCGCTGCCGTTGCGAATCCGGTTGTAGGCGGCCAGCGCGGTCGGCATTTTCGCGGTGATCCGCCGACTCTTTCGGTCGTTGGCTTCGGCGTCGGTCACGTCAGCGTCGGCGTCCGGATCGTACGCCGCCAGCGCGGAGGTGATCGTCCGCAGGGCGGCCATCGGCTCCTCGTCGGCTTCGGCGAGATCGCGAACGATTTCGAGCGCGCCATCGCTGAGTTGGCGCGCGTCGGCCATCTTCGCGCTGAACGTATCGAGCTGCTCGCTGTCGGGTAGCTCGCCGTGCCACAGTAGATACAGCGTCTCCTCGTAGCTTGCCTGTCGGGCGAGCTCCTCGATGGCGTAGCCACGATAGATCAGTCGTCCGGCGTCGCCATCAATATCACTTAGCTCGGACTCGGTGAGCACCACACCCTCAAGCCCACGCTTCAACTCAGTAGACATGCCCCTACGTTCCGCATTGTCTCAAAAAAGCGTTATCGTTTAGGAAGCTGCCGATCCGTTCCAACACTGGTTGCGTTCTGGATTCCAAAACTGTACGTCTCGACTGCTGTTGTGGCAACCAGTATTTAAAACTGAGTCGACTGCGGTCGAGAATTCCCTGTCGTGCCGCCTCAGGCGGAGGCGACCGTAATCTGCTGTTTGCGGTCGATAGCGTCTTCGAGCTCTTCGGCAATCGCCGACCCTCGCGAGATCTGGATATCGCCGCCGCGGCCCACCGTTGCCGTAAACAGATACTCGCCGTCGGCCTGAACCTCGACGGTTTCGCCGACGTGTTCGTCGAG
>CAZOOU010000319.1:0-1642 GCA_964581495.1 uncultured Haloferacaceae archaeon | reverse complement strand
GTCACCAGCGAGGGGCTCGATGAGGGAATCGCCAACAAACTCGGCACGATGACCCAGATCGAACTCCGATAGGGACTGGTCAGCCCAGCCAACCGTCGACCAACGGTACGGTTTTACGACTGCGCTTTATTCTCCGTATGTGAAACGACCCTTAGGTGTGGCGTCGGTCGCCAGCGCAATTGTGTTGGCACTCGCGGGCGCGTTCGTCTCGACGGTCGAGCCAACGCTAGGGCCGTCGGCCATCCGCGGGGTGTCGACAGCCGAACTGCTCGCCAAGGGGCTGTTCGCCTCAGCGATCCTGCTCGGCCTGTCGGGGATTCATCTGCTTATTCTCCAGAAGCTGTTGCGGACTGCTACCAAACGCCGGGCCCACGATGTGCGCAACATCCTGCGGCTCGTGTTCGGTGCAGTCGGCATGATTGCGCTGTTGGCTGTGCTGACCGACCAGTGGGTCGGGCTGTTGTTCTCGCTGGGTGTGGTCGGCTTTGCGATCACGTTCGCGCTCCAGCAGCCCCTGCTGTCGTTTCTGGGCTGGTTTTATATTATGGCCAAACGGCCCTACTCCGTCGGGGACCGAGTCCGAATCGGCGACACCAAGGGTGACGTAATCGAGGTCGACTTTCTGGTGACAACGATCTGGGAGATCGGCGGCGAGCTGGTCTCGACCAACCAGCCGTCGGGTCGCGTGGCAACCGTGCCGAACAGTATGGTGCTGTCGTCGGAGGTGACCAACTTCGGCGGCGGTGGCTCGCAGTTCGTCTGGAACGAGCTGTCGATTCAGGTCTCCTATGAGACTGATCTCGATGTTGCTACCCAGATACTGATCGAGGAAGCAAACGAGGTCGTCGGCGACCAGATGGCTGTCAAGATCGCCGAGTTCCGCGAGCGGTTGGCCGAGACGCCGGTCGACCTTGAGGTCCGTGACCGACCGACTGTCAACATCTCGCAGGGCGAATCCTGGATGGAACTCCGGCTTCGGTACGTCGTCCACCCCCGCAAGGGGACCCCCGTTAAAAACGAGCTGTACGACCGGATCTTAGCGCGGTTCAACGACAACCCGACGGTGACGAGTTTCCCGGTCAGCCGGAACCGCTGATCGGTCTCGACAACCAGTGATCGAAACCTGAAAGCCGGTCGACCGGTACTGTTCAGCTAATGGAACAGGGCGCGATTCCGGTCGACAAACTCGACGGTCCATTCGATCTCCAGTCGACGGTCGAAAGCGGCCAGAGCTATCTGTGGGACCGACTGGACGGCAAAATGTACACCACCACCGCGGCCTACGGCGGGTCGGCGTGGTACGAGACGGTTGTCCCACCGATTCCAAACGTCTCCGACGAGTCGACAGTTGTGCGCGTCCGGCAGACCGGCGGGAAAATCGAGTGGGAGTCGACCACTGACGCCGTGCCGATTCTCACTCATCTGCTCCGACTCGACGACGACCTGAATGCAATCGAGGCCGCCACGCCAGACGACCCACTCCTTGAGCGGGCGTTCGAGGAGTATGCGGGCATGCGACTCGTGCGCGATCCGGCGTTTCCCTGTCTGATTTCGTTTATCTGTTCGGCCCAGATGCGCGTTTCGCGAATTTATGGCATGCAGCAACGACTCGCCCGCGAGTACGGCGACGAACTCACACTCG
>CAZOOU010000318.1:0-1644 GCA_964581495.1 uncultured Haloferacaceae archaeon | reverse complement strand
GTCGACACCTACTTTCGGGAGGGCTCATACGAACCGTTCACCCTGCCGATGATCCCCGGCATCGACGTTGCCGGCGAGGTGGCTGCCGTCGGCGAGCGTGTCGAAGGGTTCAGCGAGGGCGATCCAGTCTTCGGAACAGCAGTTGGCAAGGACCACTACGGCGGCTACGCCGAGTACGCCGCGGTGCCAACCGACCGGCTCGTCACGCTGCCGGAGGGCGTCGACACCGTTGCGGCCGGCGGGGCGGGCGTTGCGGCGGTCACCGCCTGGCGCGCGCTGGTCGACCACGCCACTCTCCAGGTTGGTGACCGCTGTCTGATCCACGGCGGCTCTGGAGGAGTGGGCCACGCCGCGGTCCAACTCGCTGCGGCTGCCGGCGCGCAGGTAATCACAACCGCCAGCCCGCAGTTCCACGACGATCTCCGTGAGTTGGGCGCAGACGTTGTCCTTGATTACAGCCAAGACGATCTCGCCGAACGGGTGGGTGAGGCCGCAGAAACGGTGGCCGGACAGGCCGACGGCGTCGACGTGATTTTAGACCACCGGATGCACGAGTATCTCTCGTTCGATGCCGAGGTCGCGTCGACCGGCTGCCGTGTGGTGGGGATCGGCGAAAAGGACCCACAGGTCGGCTTCCGTCAGTCGTCGGCTGCCCGCGGAAAGGATCTCTCCCTGCAGATGATGAGTATGTTTAACACACCGAATTTCCGCCCACGACTCTCGAAGGTCGCCTCGCTGCTAGCCACTGACGACCTCGAGATAACAGTAGCCAACACCTACGGGCTCGACGAGGCGGGTGAGGCCCAGCGGGCGGTTCTCGAAGACAGCTACCTCGGAAAGCTGGTAGTCACTCCCTAATTCTGGTGCTGTAAGGCGTAACACGGGATTACGAACTCGATCGCTTCGTCACACTACACTCTTATCTTAAACCCTGGGCGATCAATGCCGCCGATTTAAGACCGCGGCCGTCGACCCGTTACATATGACAGCCAGTTTTGATTTCAGCGACCACGTGGCCGTTGTCACCGGCAGCTGTGGCGCGCTCGGCAGTGCGGTCACCGAAGCGTTCGTCGACGCCGGAGCCACGGTGGCGGCCTGCGATATCGTCGACATCGACAGCGACGACTCATTGCTTGAGCCCCACGAAAACGTCAGCTTTTATCAAGCCGACTTCACCGACGAGTCGGCCGTCGCCGAGACCATGGATCGGGTCGTCGAGGACCACGGCCGGATCGATTTTCTGTTAAATATCGCAGGCACCTGGCGCGGCGGCGATCCGATCGAAGACACCGACGTCGGCCAGTTCGAGATGCTGTTCGACGTGAATCTCAAAACCATGTTTTTGGCCTCGAAACACGCGTTGCCAGAGATTCAAAAAACGGAGGGAGCGATCGTCAGCGTCTCGGCGCGCTCTGGGCTGGAAGGCGGCGAAGGCGACGGGATTTATCGGTCGACCAAAGCGAGCGTGAAGATTCTGACCGAAACAATTGCCGAAGAGAACCTCGGCTCTGTGCGGGCTAACTGTGTCATGCCGAGCGTGCTGGACACGCCGATGAACCGCGAGATGATGACGCCCTCCGACGAGTGGGTCGAACCCGGCGAAGTCGCCCGTGTGATGCAGTTCCTCTGTTCGGACGCCGCCGC
>CAZOOU010000317.1:0-1647 GCA_964581495.1 uncultured Haloferacaceae archaeon | reverse complement strand
AACTGCCCGCCGTCGACGACGGCGACGAGGTCGAACTCGCCGCCTGGCTCGTCGAAGAAGGCGAGTCGGTCAGCGAGGGCCAACCGATTGCCGAAGTCGAAACCGAAAAATCCGTCATCGAGATTGACGCGCCCTCCGACGGCACTGTCAGCGAACTGCTTGTTGAGGAATGGTCTGTCGTTGCGACCGGCGAAGAAATCGCTATTTTCGAGGTCGACGAGGCGGCTCTCGACGAATCAGACACCGACGAAGCACCAGTCGACGATCCCGACACCGCCGAGGCTGACGACGAGGGCCACGCCCCAGAAGTCGAAACGCCGGATGGACGGGTGTTCGCACCGCCGCGCGTCCGGCGACTGGCCCGGGAGTTGGGCGTCGACATCACCGCCGTCGAGGGGTCGGACGAAAGCGGCCGGATCACCGAGAAGGATGTCCGTGAGGCAGCCGAAAGCGAGAGCGACGACAGCGGCCCGAAACCGTTCACGCCAAGCGGGAAATCGGCCGTCTCGAAAAGCGGCGAGTCAGTAAGTGGGGCTGGACTCTCAGAGTCCGATGACGACGATGGTCCGAAACCGTTCACACCCAGCGGGAAGTCAGCCGTTTCAAAAGCCGGTGAATCGGTTAGCGGAGCCGGGGGCGTCCAGACGTACTCCGATACCGCGACCGTCGACCAACTGGTCGAGTTGAATCAAGAAATCGAGGTCGACGGTGATGTGGGTGTGCTTCCGTTCGTACTGAAAGCCCTCGCGCGAGCGTGCGAAGCCCATGGTGTCGACGGCTCGCAGATCGGTCTCGGCGTCCGAACCGACGACGGGCTGTCCGTCACGGTCATATCAGTCGATGACAGCACGTTCGGCGAAGTCACCCAGGAGACTACCGACCGCATCGAAGCAGTCGAGAGCGGTTCATTTGACGGCGCGAGCGAGATGCCCGCGGTCGTCGTCACCGAACCCGGCGCGCTCGTCGACGGGTATGGGACTCCACCGCTCGCCGACGCGAGCGTGGCGGTAGGTCTCGGGGCGCTCGAAGCCCGCCCGGTCGTTGAGGAGGAACAAGTCGTCGCGCGCGAGACGCTGCCAGTGTCGCTGGCGGTCAGCGAGGCGGTTGGGCCGACCGTGGGAGCGGCGATTCTGCGTCAAACGGTGGACACACTTGAAACGCCGAGTCGACTGCTGTTGGACTCAATCTGAACGGGAGGTGTGGTCCCAACGCATCGTCGACGACTTGGGGCCAACCAAAGGCCGGGATTTTACCCCCTGCCGTTGAACAGGCTGTATGGTCGAAACTGACACCGACGTGCTGGTTATCGGCGGCGGCCCCGGCGGCTACGTCGCCGCGATTCGCGCTGCCCAGCGCGGCCTCGATGTAACGCTGGTCGAAAAAGACGCGGTCGGCGGCACCTGCTTAAATACGGGCTGTATCCCCTCAAAGGCCTACATTACGGCGACCGACATCGCCCACGAAGCCGACAACGCCGAGGAAATGGGTATCTCGGCGAACCCGGAAGTCGACCTCGCGCAAATGTGCGAGTGGAAAGACAGCGTCGTCGACCAGCTGACCGGTGGCGTCGGCAAGCTCTGCAAGGCAAACGGCGTCGAGCTGCTGGAGGGCACTGCGAGCTTCGTCGACGAACACACCGTCGAGATC
>CAZOOU010000316.1:0-1653 GCA_964581495.1 uncultured Haloferacaceae archaeon | reverse complement strand
AAAAACGGATACGGCTGGGTTGCTCGTACTGAGGAGTTGACGCCGCCGGCCAACACCGAGAGCGCCCGGTCGTACAGTTCACGGGAGCGGTCGTGGTTCATATATCGGCTTTCGACTCCCTGAACTTGTGCGTATCGGGATTTGGACAGCGAAACGCAGTTACTGGCTGTCGTCGACTGTTTTTCTGGTCTGTTCGGGATGCTTGATAAACACGTTCGTGTGGGCCGGCACGTCGTCGGTGACCCAGGCGTTGGCCTCGATGGAGACGTGGTCGCCGACAGAAATCGGCCCGAGGATCTTGCTCCCTGCGCCGATCACGACGTTGTCGCCGATGTCGGGATGCCGTTTGTACCCTTTTTTCAGCATCTGTTCGTCGTCTTCGGCCTCCTCGAAGTGGAGCGCGCCAAGGGTGACCTCCTGGTAGAGCCGGACCCAGTCGCCGATCGTCGCGGTCTCGCCGATAACGACGCCGCTGCCGTGGTCGATAAACACGTACTCGCCGACCGTCGCACCGGGGTGAATGTCGATCCCGGTGGCGGTTTTGGCGGCCTCGGCCAGCTCGCGGGCGTAGGCTGGTTGGGACTCGTTGTAAAGAACGTGCGCAACACGGTGGACCATCATCGCATGGACGCCGGGATACGACCGGATCACCTCGACGTAGCTGGTTGCGGCGGGATCGCCCTTGTAGGCGGCCTCGACGTCCTGTTTGAGTTGGGTGCGGATCGCCGGCAGCGCGTCGATCACGGCGTCGACGGTTGTCGAGAGACACTCGGGGACGTAGGGCTCGATGCCGCGGCAGAACTGATCGCCGAGTTCGTCGACCGTTCGTTTGAGCGCGTCTTCGTCGGCGACGATCTCGCTGGCGTTCCAACAGCCCGGAAAAAACAGCTTGCGGAGCAGTTGTGTCTCCCGAATAACGGTGTCTCGCTCCGGAAAGTTCGGCGAATCATGCGTTCGAAACCGCGGGTCGTCGGCCCTGTAGGATTCGAACAGCTCGGTGTGTGCCGAGCCGCTGTAGCTGTAGCCCATCTTGCTACACCCCTATTGGCCACACCGGTATAAGTCGCCATACTACTGGCGAAGCTGGCAGCTACCGGGTGGGATACTGAAACGCAAAAAAGGAATCGACGGACGAGCGGTCCGTCGGAGTGTGGTGGCCGTCGGTTGTGGACGACACGCGGCTTGGTTCGCGTGGGCGTCCGCAGGAGGTCCTGTTCGTTAGACCGCCTCCGTACCGTCGTTGCCGGTGCGGACCTGCACCGCGTTGTCGACATCCATCACGAAGATCTTGCCGTCGCCCGGCTCACCGGTGTTGGCTGCATCGCGGATCGCCGCGACCACGTCTTCGTACGGGATGTCGGCGACAACGCACTCGATTTTGACCTTCTGGTGGAGGTCGACCGTGTACTCTTCGCCGCGCCAGCTGCCCTTTTTGGCGGGCTGGCTGCCGCGACCCGAAACGTTGGTGACCGTCAGCGAGGGCGCGCCGACCTCGGCGAGCGCCTTTTTGACCGCGCCGAGCTTTTCGGGGCGGATCACCGAGACGATCATTTTGAGTTCCGCGTCGTCTTCGCCGCCGTCGGTTCGGATCTCTTCGCCGCCGTCAGTTCGGATCTCGTACTCGTTTGCGCTCATGCCGTCGCCGCCGTCGGT
>CAZOOU010000315.1:0-1658 GCA_964581495.1 uncultured Haloferacaceae archaeon | reverse complement strand
GACATCAGCCGGACGCCGATGCCGTAGGCCGCAATCGCGGCGACGCTGAACTGCGCGACCAAGCCGGCCATCACGACCGCCGCAAAGCTTCGGGCCCAGCCGTCGATAGTCGCGGGGTAGCCGATGTCGACCAACTGGCGTTGAATCTCCCAGTCGGGCCACAGCTCTCGGACGTTGAGTTCGACGCCGTAGCCGCCCCTGAGCAGAATATAAACCCCTGCAACGACGGCCACCCCGCGGGCGATAAACGTCGCCACCGCCGCCCCTTGCGTGCCGAGTTCGGGGAACGGCCCCCAGCCGAGAATAAAGAAGGGATCGAGAACAACGTTGAGCCCTGCCGAAAACACCATCAGCCACATCGCGGTCTTGGTGTCGCCCGCACCCTGCAGGGCGGCTCGAAACGCGAAAAACAGGAAGATCAGCGGCAGGCTCAGGAAGATGATCTCGATGTAGGCGAGTGCCTCGACGAACACCTGGTCTTCCGCGCCAATCGCCCGAAGCAGTGGCTCACGAAACGCCAGCCCAATCGCCGCCAGCACAGTACCCACAGCCGTCGTCAGCAGCGTGGTCTGGGCAACGACCCGGTTGGCCTGCTTGGGGTTGTCCGCGCCGATATGCTGCGAGACGAGCGCGATGGTCGCGGCGGTGATCCCCATTGCCGTCGAGATGAACATCCACGACAGCGGAAACATCAGCGACACCGCTGCCACCGCGTCGCCGCTCACCCGGCCAACCCAGAACATATCCGCCAGATTGTAGAACGTCTGCAACAGGTTGCCAAGGACGAGCGGCCACGCCAGCGTGAGCAGTTTTGGTGTGATCGCACCGGTGGTCATGTCGACCGGCGAGCTGCGAGCGCTCACAAGCTCAGGCCGAGTGGATCGCCTCGACGGTCAACAGACGGTCGCTGGGGTCGAAGGCGGAATCGAGTGCAGCCCGCGCCACGCGGTCGACCGACAGCGGGCGGCTCTCGCCCAGCCGGCCGGCCACCGGCTCAATGTCGTCGACGATGCTGCACAGCCAGTTGAGCGGCCGTGGGAAATGCGGCTGGTCGGGGCCGTACACTGGTCCGGGGCGTAACACGACGGTCTCGATGTTGAGATCCTCGATCGCGCGCTCGGCGCGTCGTTTCGACCGGAGATACGCCCGCCGGGCGGTCGGATAGTTGGCGGCCGACGACAGAAAGACGAAGCTGTCGACGCCCGCGCGTTCGGCCTCCAGGGCGGTGAGAATCGTCGAATCGCCGTTGCATCGCTCGAAGGTCACCCCTTCGCGCGGAGCCTCGTGAGCGATCCCGACGCTGTGGACGACAGCGTCGACGCCACGCAGGCGATCCCGCCAGGCGTGGGGGGCGAACAGATCCGCGCTGGTCCACTCGACGTCGTCGGCCCACTGGTCGGTGACGCCCAGATCGTCGGGGCGGCCGCCGCGGGAGACGCTGCGAACGTCGTGGCCCTCGGCGACCGCCTGCCGACAGATCGCCCGCCCGATAAACCCACTGCCGCCAACAACGAGAAGCCGTGTCATATTCCTCAGTACGCGTGGTGGGTACGTGGGAGTTGTGGTCGAAACGACCCGTCGAGCGCGTCGTCACGAGACACATACACGACTCGATAGCTGGTGACTACCGATTTTGACGACCGGGTAGCCGTCGACTA
>CAZOOU010000314.1:0-1659 GCA_964581495.1 uncultured Haloferacaceae archaeon | reverse complement strand
TCGGCATAACCTCGTAGCCCTCCATGTGGGCTTCGAGTGCTTTCCGGGGGTCGACTTCGGTGACGATCACGTTGGCGTTCTGGCCGGCGGCCTTTTTCGCGACGCCTTTACCGCAGTAGCCGAAGCCGGCGACGACGACGTTTTTCCCGGCGTACGAGAGGTTGGTCGTCATCGCGATCGAGGCGAGCGAGGACTCGCCAGTGCCGTGGACGTTATCAAACAGCGTCTTCATCGGCGTGTCGTTGACCGCGAAGACGGGATACTCAAGTGCGTCGTCGCGTTCCATCGCCCGAATTCGGTGGACACCCGTGGTCGTCTCCTCGCAGCCGCCGACGATGGAGTCGATCAGTTCGGGGTACTCCTCGTGGATCCGGAAGATCATATCGCAGCCGTCGTCGACGGTGATCGTCGGCTCGTGGTCGATGACGGCGTCGATGGCGTCGTAGTATTCCTCGTCGCCAACGCCCCGAACCGCATAGGAGGTGATATTCTCGTGTGTGTCGAGCGCGGCGCTCACGTCGTCGTGGGTCGAAAGCGGGTTGCAACCGGTGATCGCGACCTCCGCGCCACCCAGTGCGAGTAGTTCGACCAGGTTGGCGGTTTTGGCTTCGACGTGCATCGCCATCCCGATTGTCTCGCCGTCGAGCGGTTGGTCGGCTTCGAACTCCTCGCGGAGCGACTGCAGAATGGGCATATGTTGGAGTGCCCACTCCATTTTGCGTCGACCCTCAGTCTGGGCGGTCTCGACGTCGTCGAGGTGCGCAGACACTGGTGGATATGCTGATTCGCTCATACTGGATACTCACAGCAAGCGGTGAAAACGGTACCGAACTCCCAAGCCACGCAGGGTAGCCAGTGGCTACTAAAAAGTAGGCTGTAGATCAGGTTATGAGAAAATGTACGAGACGACGATCACTACGGGAATCAGGACAGCAAAATACAACAGCTGTATAACCGGGTCCGGCGGAGCGGCGACTGCGGCGAGACCAAACGCCACCAAACCGACCAGCACACAGAGTGTTACGAACCGAGCGAAGTCGGCGGTTCCCATACCGTATTTCGTGCAATTAGTCTGATAGCTGTTTGGGATGGAGGTAGCAAACAGCAACACAGCGTCGGTAGTGCGACGTTGGGGGTTACTGGGCCCGGTCGACCAACGCGTCGGCAGCCTCGCTGGCGCGCTGTTTGATCGCTTCTTCGTCGAGCGTCTGGAGCTCGCGGTCGACCATCAGCTGCTGGCCGTCGCAGATCGTATGCCGCACATCCGAGCCACGCACCGCGTATGCGAGGTGGCTCACGAAATCATGGACTGGCGTAAGGTGGGGTGCATCGAAGTCGACGACCGCGAGATCAGCGACACCGCCGGCTTCGATCTGTCCGACCGGCAGTCCAATCGCCTCC
Organism: uncultured Haloferacaceae archaeon; assembly: GCA_964581495.1. GTDB lineage: Archaea > Halobacteriota > Halobacteria > Halobacteriales > Haloferacaceae > Halohasta. Next base: position 258 of record CAZOOU010000314.1, on the reverse strand, counting down.
GCGCTGCCTTCGGTTGCCATCCGTACGGCGTCTTCGGCGGCCACGTCGCGGGCGTCGCCGCGGGCGAGTTTGCCGATCATCGCCGCGTCCCGAATCTCGTCGAAGAGATCCAGATCGTTGTTCGAGGCTGCGCCGTCGGTGCCGAGGCCGACGGTGACGCCCGCATCCAGCAGCTGTTGAATCGGGGCAATTCCGCTGGCGAGTTTCATGTTCGAGGCTGGACAGTGAATCACGCTTGCACCCGTCTCTGCCAGAAGG
>CAZOOU010000313.1:0-1670 GCA_964581495.1 uncultured Haloferacaceae archaeon | reverse complement strand
ATCGTCGACTACACCGTCGATCTCGGTGCACGGGTCTCGAACGGCCAGACGATCTTCGAGATCACCGATCCGTTCGGCCAGGTCAAAGCCAGCGTTTCGGCCGACAACAACGGGATTTTTTGGCGGTCGCGCCGCCTGCCGCAGGTCGCCACTGGCGAGTACGTCTGTTCGGTTGGAACCAACGTCGACAGCTACTGATCGCCGGGGGTTACCAGATCGCCCGAATAACACCCACAGCCGCGGCGACAACGGCCAGGTGGTAGAGAAACGTCGCACTCCAGACGAAGACGACGAGTCGCCAGACAGGGTAGCCGGCGACCGCCGCTGGGATCGTGATTAGCCCGCGAATGTAGGGCACAAGCGTGGTCGCGAAAATCCCGACCCCGCCGTAGTTGTCGAACCAGCGTTCGACCTGATCGAGTCGCTCGTCCGGAATACGCAGCCGTGGCGAGGAGTTGATGTACGAGACGCCGCCGCGTTTGGCCCCGTAGTAGATCACGAGCTGGCCGCCGACGTAGCCGCCCGACGACACTAGCGCGACGCCGGCTAACTCGAGCCCGCTGGCCGAAATCGCCAACACGTAGCCCGGCAGAAACACCGTCGTCGGCAGCGGTTTGCCGATCAGCGCGCCTTTTAAAACGAAAAACGCGAACAGCGCGGGGAGTCCGATGATCAAGAGCCATCGAAACGCTATGTCGACTACCCCTTCGATCATCAGTCTGGTCGCATCGTTCGCCTCGCAGACATAAATACAACCGCAATCGCCGCCGGCTACCGCTCGGGATGCGTTGGCGCGTCGAACCCACCGCGGACGAGCGGTGTGGCAATGTGTCGACGCGCGAGCGGTGGCACCTCGTACCAGCCGATTTCGAGGTCACGGTCGACGCGCTCGTCGATTTTCCCGGGGGCGTCAGTGCCGCAGTCTCGACACCGATACCCCTGGTTGCGCCCGGCGGATTTCATCCGTCGACCGCAGTCTGGACACTCGGGCGTCACCCGCTCGGTTCGGTTCAACTCTCGGACCGCGAACTTTTCGAGTTTGATCGTCCCCTCGCTGTGCTCGCCACAAACCGTCAGGCGATCGCCAACTCGCAGGCTACGGACGTGCTCGCGGAATCGCTTGGTTGGCTCGAACGCTGCACAGCCGACGCTGGCGGCACTAGGGTCGCTGTAGTCTGTGCCTACCATAAAAAAGACGTGGCCCCCACGCCGGGTTTCGGGAGCCGTCGAGACGACGCCGTCGACGCGGTAGCCCGCGTCCTCCCGGAGCGAGCCGACCTGTCCCGTGGCGAGGTGGCTGTCGGTTCCCTGATTGGTAATAAAAGTCGCCTGTCGGTCGACGGGTTCAGTCCCTTCGCCGGCAGCAATTTCGGCGGCGACTCGTTCTGTCGCACTGGGGTCGTCGCCACGAATCCCGTACAGAATGGGGCCGGGGGCGTTCGGCACACAGACCGCCTCACTAGCCGCGCGGTCGACGGTGTCCCAGACGGTCGGATACGCCCGGTCGGCGGCCGTAAAAAGGGCCTCGTGGTCGACGTTGCGGGGTGTGCCACACCGGTCGAACTCGCGGTAGGCGATGGTTTCGTACGTCCACTCGTCGAACGCAGCCCATGCACCAACCGCTGCCAGCGCGCCGATCCGCCCGCGGCCAGCCACCTCGCCCGCTCCCG
>CAZOOU010000312.1:0-1684 GCA_964581495.1 uncultured Haloferacaceae archaeon | reverse complement strand
CTATTCAAAATAGGACAACTCTGGGGTGCAGATCTGGTCACGGCTCTCGCCGTCGACGATATATAAAGAGTAGCCGGAAGCCAGTCGCGTCGTTATGCTTCGCCGGGTTCGGTCGACCGCTCGCGGAGCAGCTCGCGAATCCGGTCGGGGTCGTCGATCTCGGCGAGTTCTTCGCAGGAGACGATGGCTGTATCGTCGACCGACTCGCGTTTGACCCGCTCGGTCGTAAAGTAGATCGACCGGGTTTCGGTGACCCGACCGATCGAGCTCATGATTCGGGCGCGCTTTTCGGCGCTCGGCGTGAACGAGGAGTGGCCCGTCAGCACCGTGGGCTCGCGACTGTCGCTGTCCTCGCTGACTGCTTTAAATGGCGAGCGGTTGGTCGGATGGACCTCGAAGCCCGCCTCCGTGAGCGTCGCCAAGATGTGTTTGTCATCGGGGTCGACGTCGGGACTGTCGGGAATCGGATCGGCGTCTCGCACGCCTTCGGCCCCGTCGAACACCGACACGGGGTTCGAAAACGGCTCGTTGAACAGCTCTTCGAGCTGGATGGCGACCTCAATGGAGGCGTTCATCCCGTCTTCGTACTTCGAGACGGTGCGCCGCGAAACCCCAAGCTCGGTGGCGAGTCGACCCAGCGACCAGCCACGCTCTTCGCGCTCGTCGGCGAGCAGATCGCCGTCGATGCTGACGTAGAGGCCGCCAGGAGCCGCATAAATCAGCGGCGGCACCTCCTCGATGAACAGATCGTAGGCCGTATCCGGGTTGAACACTGGCACGCCATGCCGGAAGTAGACGACGCCGGGTTCGAGATCCTGGTTGCGAGTGCGGAGGCCGATCACCATCGGGGTTGCCGATAGATAGTCGCCCAGTCGACGGAGCTCGGCACCCGTTTCACCCGTCAGGGCGTCGATATTGCCGAGGATTTTCAAGAGCACGAGGTCCTCGCCGCGGCGGGCTGCAAGGTCGAAACTCTTGGGTCGAACCGAACACCGGTCGCTGACGAGAAACCCCGCGTCCTCCAGCATTGCGGTGATGTTGCCGACCAGTGCTGTGCGTGACATACCGGAATGTAAGCGATTTCAGACGTATATGTGTTGCGTCGGCAGCCATGCCACCGGGGCTTCGTCACGGGATTTTCCGCACGCCGCAACACCGTGTATAAATACTGGCGTGGAGCCGAAACTGGTTTTCCCGCCTGTGGCCTACCGCCTGCGATGACAGTTATCGGCCTCGACGACACGGATTCGCGCAGCGAGGGGATGTGTACAACCTACCTCGCCGCCCGACTCGCCGAGCATCTCGAGGCCGCCGGTGGCCGCGTCGACCGCCAGCTGTTGATTCGGCTGAACCCCGCAGTAAAGCACAAAACGCGGGGCAACGCCGCCCTCGCACTTCACACAGATCTGCCAGCCCACGAGGCGTTCGAGTTGGCCTGCGAGGCGGTCGACGCGCTGGCTATTGGGGACGATACACGGACGAGTCCGGGGGTCGTCGTCGCAGCCGGCTCTCCCGAAGCCCTCGACGAGCGAGTGGTCGACCACGCCCGTCGAGCAGTTCGGCACAAACACACACTGGACGAAACGCTCGACCGAATCGAGGCGGCGGGCTACCACCACCGCGGCTGGGCGGGAGCGGGCGAGGTGGCTGGCCGCGGGCGGATCGGCGCGCTGGCAGCGGTTGG
>CAZOOU010000311.1:0-1688 GCA_964581495.1 uncultured Haloferacaceae archaeon | reverse complement strand
ACGGCCTGATTTTCGGAACACGACGTTCGACCTGTGTTCGTGGCAACGAGCAACAGCTACCACCACCGTTATTGAGATGTTTGGTTTGACTGTCGACCCGTCTGATTTCGTTAGTCGGACTCGTCTCTGTTCTCGGCGACGACCATCACGCCGGCTGGATCGCCGGCTTCGTTCCGAAGCAGGACCGTCGACAGACGCAACGCGACGGTGTCGCCGTCTTTCGTTCGTCGGGTGACCGGAAACGCCGAAAGCTGCTCGCCCGCCAGCGCGCGCTCGAACCGATCGGTGAACTCGGCGTACTGTTCGTCGGTGTGGAGCTTCAGCGACTTGACGGAGCTCCCAACCGCGTCGTCGGCAGTGTGTCCAAACAGTTCCTCGGCGGCGTCGTTCCACAGCTGGATCGTCCCCTCGGTGTCGACCGCAATTACCGTCGAGGGGACAGCGTTCACCACCCGTTCGAGCCGCTTGGCCGACTCGTCGAGTGCCTGTTTGCGTTGTACTCTGTCGGTGATATCCCGCTGGAAGCCGACCCAGTTGACGATTTCGTCGTCGTCGTTCGCAACTGGTGCGATTGTAACGCGGTTCCAAAACGTGGTGCCGTCGGCACGGTAGTTCAGAAGCGTTTCCGTGACCGCCTCCCCAGAGTCGATTGCCTGCCGAAGCGTGTCGACTGTCTCGCTGTCAGTGTCTTCGCCCTGCATAAACCGGCAGTTCCGGCCAAGAATCTCGTCCCGACCCCGGCCACTAAGCTCGCAAAATCGATCGTTGGTGTACACCATCGGATTGTCTTCGAGCGTTGGATCAGTGATCGTGATGCCGATCGGTGCTTTGTCCATGGCCTGTGTTTTCATCTTGAGTTCAGCCTGACGGCGTTCGAGCTCGGTGATATCTCGAAGGATGAAGAGATGTTGGCCCGGAACGACGTCAGCGACTCCGGTGTACTCAACAGTTCGGTCGACGCCGTCGTCGCCCTCGATGACAACCGTGTCACGCCGGGTAGTATCGGTTTTGAACTGCTGCCACTCGGTGTCGAAATCGAACTCGGCGGGCAGAAACTCACGGAGGGGTCGACCGAGCAACGCCTGTCTGTCGAGCCCGTATACGGTGGCTGCCGCCGCGTTGGCGTCAATAATCCGACCCTCGTCGTCGGATATCACCATTGCGTCGTTTGCCTCCTCAAAGGCGGCCCGATACTGATCGCGTGCAGGGCTGAATTCGGCGAGCTCCGGCTCGATAGCGGATCGCTGTTGCCGCGGAATCGAGACCGTCATCGTCGTTCCCGTCTCGGTGACGGTTGCCTCGATCTCCCCGTCATGGCTGTCGACGATCCAGTAGACGAGCCACAGCCCCAGGCCGCTGCCGTGGACCAGCGGCGTCTCTGCACCCTCCCGGAGGACAGCCTGTTCCTGTTCGGAGAGACCCGGTCCGTCGTCTGCAACGTGGAGTTCGACGGTGTCCGGCAGGACCTCGACGGTGATGGTGATCGTTGGGCGCTCGCCGCAGTGTTTGGCGGCGTTTTCGACCAGCTCCCAAACCGCCCGCTCGAAGCTTCCGGACACCGGAACGGCGACCTCGGCCTCGCAGTCGACTTCGATAGCTGCGTCGGGACATGATCTGCGTACGCGGTCGACGGCGTAGTCGACGAGATCAGCGAGATCCGTCGGCTGGCGGTCGGCCGTCTCGTCGAT
>CAZOOU010000310.1:0-1691 GCA_964581495.1 uncultured Haloferacaceae archaeon | reverse complement strand
TGGGAGCTTGTCATCGACGAAGAGACGAGCTACGCGATGCCGCTGGCACGGTAGGGACTGGCTACTGTTAGGATACGCTGGAACTCAAAATCACCGCTCCGATGGATACTCCTCGGATCAGGCGCGAAAGCCCGTCAGAATGTCTTGTCCGTCGGTCCCGCCAATATCCGGCAGCGTCGACCGCTCGGGGTGTGGCATCAGCACGGCGACCGACGCAGTCTTCCCGAGAATACCGGCGACGTTTTCGGTCGACCCGTTGGGATTGGCTTCCTCGGTCAGGTTCCCCTCGGCATCGCAGTACCGAAAGAGGATCTGATCGTTTGCCTCTAGCTCGTCGTATCGGTCGTCGGTGATCTCGAAGCGACCCTCGCCGTGGGCAATCGGAATCTCGATTACGTCACCTTCTTCAAATTCTTGGGTCCACGGCGTTTCGGCGTTTTCGACGCGGAGATGGACGTGTTCGCACTGGAACCGCGCGCTCTCGTTGGTCGTAAACGCGCCGGCAGTCAGCCCTGACTCGCTGCCGACCTGCGCGCCGTTGCAGACGCCGAGCACAGGGGTTCCCTCCTCGGCAGCGGCTCGGACTTCGTCCATGATCGGCGAGCGGGCCGCCATCGCACCCGCCCGCAGGTAGTCGCCGTACGAAAAGCCGCCGGGCAGCATGATCCCGGTGGTGTCCGCTGGGAGACCGTCTTCGTGCCAGACGCGCTCGGCGTCAATGCCGAGGTAGTTCAGTGCACGCACGGCATCCCGATCGCAGTTCGAGCCGCCGAACTGGATGACGGCGACAGTCATTGCTCGCTGTCGGCCTCCGTGACCGACACCTCGTAGTCGTGGATGGTTGGGTTTGCCAGCAGGCGTTCGGCCATCTCGTCGGCTCGCTTTTCGGCCTCGTCGGCGCTCTCGGCGTCGAGATCGAGTTCGTACACGTCAGCCGCCCGGAGTGCAGACAGCTCGAAGCCGAGCCGCTGGAGGGCTCCTTTCGTCGTTTCGGCTTCCGGATCGAGCACGCCGTGTTTCAGCCGAACAGTTACCGTCGCGGTGTAAGTACTCATAGCCGACCCTCTGCGAGCGTGATCAAAAGCTCTTTTGAAACCCACGCCGGCCGTCTGGCCGATTTCTCAACCGATTGTCGACCACTCGACGGATGGACACGTTTTTGCCTGCGGGTTGCTTTCGGCCGGTAATGACCGTACTCGACCGTCGCTTGGAGGTGTCGCCATGACGACCGAACTCACCGAGATCACCGTTATTGGCGGCGACAAAACCGGGCTCATCGCCCGAGTCACAACGCTGCTGTTCGAGCGCGGAATCAACATCGAGGACCTCGATCAGGCAGTTCGCGATGGGTTGTTCCGGATGTCGATGCGCGTCGACACCGGCGAGATGAGTACTGAACGTGACGAGCTCCGCGAGGCACTCACCGAACTGGGCCGTGAGCTCGGCGTCGAGATCCAGGTTCGATTCCCCAGCGACCGACAAACCCGGCGTATTGCGGTGTTTGTCACCAAAGAGTCCCACTGTCTGGAAGCCCTGTTAGATGCCCAAGATTCCGGCGAACTTGAGGCGGAAATCGCCGCTGTCATCGGCAACCGCGGGGCGCTTCGAGCGGTCGCCGAAGCCCACGATGTCCCCTTCTACGATGTCGGCGACGGCAAGGGGTCGCCCGACGAAGACCGGATGCTCGACAT
>CAZOOU010000309.1:0-1695 GCA_964581495.1 uncultured Haloferacaceae archaeon | reverse complement strand
CCGTCAGCCCACAGACGTAGACGAGCACGGCGTCGCCGGTTGGCTCGAACTGTTCACGGTCGCCTGAAAGCGTGTTGGTCACCGAAAGGGCCATTGGTGGCCGAATCCACTCGGGCAAGCGATTTGAAGCCGTCGAAGTCGACATCTCGACGGGACGTCGACGACCAGGTTCGCGGTTACCGTTTCAGCGAGTAGGCAATAAAAAGGAATCCGAACAGGACGAACGTGCTTTCGATGATCACGCCCGCCGCAAGCGTTGTTCCAAACAGCTCGTAGGCCATCCCGCCGAAAACGGATCCGAAAAGAACGAGTCCAAAGCCGGCGGCGAGATAGCCCAGCGAGTCGTCGTTGGTTCGTCGGTAGGCTTTGGTCGCATAGTAGAGCACGGTGCCGCCCGCAACCAGCATGAGAACTTTGACCACGAAGAGCGCGATAGCCAGTTCCGGACCCGCCGTGGTGTGTACCATACACCCCGTTCCGACCTGCAACTAATAATATTTCCGAGTCAGTATCCACCACGCCAGCCAACGCTTTTGGGTTGACCGACACAACACGTGATATGAACAGCGACGAGCGCACGGAACTCCTCAAGCGAGTCAATCGACAGAGTGCGACTGTCGGGGCGTCGATTCCCGAAACGATCACCGTCGACGGCCACGAGCTCGAACTCCGGGAGTTTCTGGTCGAGACCCGGAAGGTCGACGAGATCCCACCGGAGACCAACAAGCTGCTTTCGCGAGCCAAACAGGTGTTTGCGGCCGAACGAAACAAGCGCGTCGACCGACTGAAACACGACCAGCTCACCAGCGATGAGGCCGAACAGCTCGCCAACGAGATCATCGGGATCGACCGCGCACGGAACGCGCTCAAAACGATTCGCCACCCCGATTTCGGCGAAGAAGCGCGGAACGCGAACATCGACGACCACAAACGCTGGCTCTCGTTTCTGGATTCGATCCAGTAGTTGTTGTTAGCGTGACTCGGCGACTGCTTCGACGAGTTGGACGGCTGTCGGCCCATCGCGCCGCGAGACCAAAACCACCATTGTCTCGCCTGCAACGCCGGCGGCCGCCACCGAAACCCCGGCGATTCGGAGTCGGTCGACCACCGACGACAACACGCGAGCGTCGACATCGCCGGTTGCCCGTACTGCGGTTTGGTCGTCGAGATCGGCCTTATAACTGCTGTCGCTGGTCTCGCCCGACACTGCGAGGCCCGTCCCATCGACGGCCAGCAGTGCCTCGGCGTCGACGGCCTCAATTGCGCTGTGGAGTCGAACCGTGATCGACCGCTCGTCGCCGGAGTGTGACTCGTCGAGGTCCGCGGCAAACCGGCGGAGCGCGGTCGCAATCGCTTCACGATCGCCGTCGACGTCCAACGAGTCGGCGGCGGCAGTGTAGTTGACAATGCCGGCACACAGCGCGTCGTACAACACCGGGTCAGCACGGACGGCTTCGCGGGTTTTGGCAGCAAGCGACATATAAATCCACGTGCGTCGAACTCCTATGATTATTTCGTCACAGAGAGCCGAAGCCATAAGAGTCTCTCACCCGTTGAACCGGTATGCAATCGCTGGTAATCGTCGCCCACGGCTCTCATCTCAACCCCGACTCGGCGACGCCGACACACACCCACGCGGATACGATCCGCGAGACGGGCGCGTTCGACGAGGTCCGAACCGGCTTCTGGAAGGAA
>CAZOOU010000308.1:0-1699 GCA_964581495.1 uncultured Haloferacaceae archaeon | reverse complement strand
GATCCAAGCCCCTACTAAGGGCAATACGTTTTAACACTATACATTATACTTTACCTTAGACAATGGCTTATACCGAACCAAGCGATGATATCGAAAAAATGCGTCCATCCGAAGGTGAGGCACTTAGCCTTACTGCCGGGTCGGGTGGCGTTCAGGCCGGACAGGTTGTAAAACTCTCGGGTGACACCGAAGCCTCACCAAGTGACGCAGACGGCGAAACTGTGATTGGTGTCTCGGCACAGACGGTTGCCGAAGGTGATGAGGCTATGGTCCTTGGCAACTCTGCCCGTGTGCTGTTCACTGCCGGAGCAAGCGTGAGTGCCGGTGATGCGCTTGCCTCTTACGGTGACACAGGAGAAGAAGGACAGGTTGCGACTGCCGATGCTGCGGGTGACTATATCATTGGGTATGCACTCGAAGGGGCGGGCAGTCAGGGAGATACGTTTGTCGGTGTGGTTGACCGTGGAGGTCAGGTGAACTAAAATGTCTGCAACTGATGCACGTCGAGAACTGTCGAAGCTGGCGAAAAGTGATTCAAATTGGCGTCTTGCCGGTCTGTATCTCGCCCATCCCGAGGTTCCTTCGGGTCTGAGTGAGAAAGACGTGGCAAAGGCGTGGCCGACTCACAAATCCGACTACCGGATGCTTGGTGCGGATGCACGCGCAAGCGAAATCACTGCACCCGACAAGCAGTATTGTCTCTCTGAGGATTCCGAGACATACCGTGAACTGAGTGCGGCAACCAACGAATCGGACTTTGATGATGGTCCATTCGGTGAGAAAATCATTCACTCGGATCGTGCAATCAAGCGGGCACTGGCGTTTGAGGACAGTATCGCCAACCTTGATACCCTGTTCCGCAAGGAGATTCGAGAGACGGTCATTGAAGGGGCACGTAAGGCACAGATTGCCCGTGATGCCTCCACCGTCATTAACGTTGACCGACAGCGTGGTGACCATCCACGAGGGCCTGACGATGAGTTCGCACCACGTGTTGCAGAGGGTGGTGCAATCGCAGACGAAGCCGGTCAGCATGACACCGTTGAATGGTCCACCGACAAGTATGGCCGTGGCATGGCGGCCACCGAGGAACTGCTTAACCAGTCCCTTGTTGACGTGATTGCCCAGAACATTGAGCATCTTGGCCGACAGTGTGAGAACGCGCTTAACCGGCAGTTCATCACCACGCTCGTTGATGATGCAGGTTCGACGGTTGATGCAAGTGCCGAAGACAACCGTGGATGGGCGGCTATCAATGAGGGTATCAAAGAGGTTGAACTGAACGACTTTATGCCGAACAGCGTGGTTCAGCATCCCGAGTTCACCAAGACTCTCTTTGACACCGCCGAGAACAACGCTATTATCCCATTCGCCCAAGAGTTCGGTGACGATGAGGGAATCCGTGACCGGGTTGCTTTCCCACTGCTTGGTCTTGAAGGGTTCCGTGCATCGAACGGGATGTATGATCCTGACGGAGATAACGCATGGGATTACACGGGTGCTGACGAAACGGGTGCGGTCGTCTATGACCGCGAAAACATTGCCACGTACCTGTTCCGAGACGTGGAGATGAAAGAGTACGACGACCCAATCCGTGACCTCTCAGGAATCAACGCTCGGATCGAGTTCGACGTTCAGTTCCACCAGACCGGCAGTGCTGCCAAACTGAACCACTCGTAAACCCGCAGTTCTCTTTTTT
>CAZOOU010000307.1:0-1711 GCA_964581495.1 uncultured Haloferacaceae archaeon | reverse complement strand
ATTTGGCTGTTTTGTGTAGCACAGAGACTAGCTGGGTCTACCAGCGACCGACCCAGTAGCTGGCGTTGAGGATTGCACCATCAAGCCAGATTTCGTGGTGATGGTTGTCCGTAAGATCAATGTCAAGTGCTTCGTCTTTCGCACTCATCAAAACCGTTATTTTCGCAGACGCCGCACGTGGGTTTCTAATCCACTTACTAAACGGAGTAACCAACCGCTCAAAATACAGCTGGGATCTCCGATCGTCGTACACTGCAACATTAACCATGTAGCCCGAGACGTTAACAACCGACAACGTGACCTCGTTGCTACTGTAATCACCGTACGGATAGTACTCAGTAGCGTCGTACCAGCCTTTAAATCTCATACTGGTCGCATGGATCCAATCGGGTTCACCGCCGCCAGCCGTTCCTGCGAGATCACCGCCGGCTGCAGGCGCTTCGAGTTCGTCGAGAGAGTCAATCTCGCTGCCGCCGGACGCTGGAGGCCGATCCGACGTGTATCCGTGTTCGGATCCGCCCTCACCGAGACAGCCCGCAAGAGCAGTTGCACTGAGCGCTACCCCCGTCGACAACAGCTGACGCCGCGAGTATGACGATTTATCTATCCTTACTTATGTTTTTAATGCGTAATAAAGATATGTACCGCGCTCTGTGGAGCGAACAGTCTGTGCTCCTCGTGGATTTCGATAGTGCCACGATGTTATACGTAAGCACCAGTCGGGCCCCACCGTCGACGATGGGATGCCTCTGTTAGTCGTCGCTTGGGACGGCGTCGCTCTGCTCGACCGGCTCGCTTCGCCAGACGCCCTGGACATAGGCCCCGAGGAACATCCCAGCCAGCGCGTACAGAATCGGCCAGTTGCCAACCCCGAGGCTGGCGTAGGCCGCGCCCGGACAGATGCCCGACAGCCCCCAACCGACCCCGAACACCGAGCCGCCGACCAGCACGTTCCGGTCGAAGGATTTCAGCCGTCGACCGTACGCCCGCCCGGTAAGGGGGGCCGACCCCCCGGTCGACGAGAGTCCCCAAAAGGCCAGCCCGGCGACGATCGAGCCGCCGAACATCACGAACAGCAGCCCCAGATCCCGGAACGTCAGAAAGTCGATAACGACCTCGGGGCGAGCCATATGACTAAAGCCGAGCCCGAAGCCGAAAATCAGCCCCGAGACGAGAATCAGCGGCATAAACAGCGGGTGTCGACTCATGGCACCACCCCGAAGGCGGCGACGATGTTCGCCGTGAGAATGGCGACAATCAGGAACGTCACCACGCCGACCAGCGACGTTCGGGAAACCGAGCCGACTCCACAGATGCCGTGCCCGGAGGTACAGCCCTTCCCGATGCGAGTGCCGATCCCGACTAGGATGCCGCCGACGAACAGCCGCCACGGCTGGACCTCAGTTGTCCACCCGCTGCCGGCGATCGACCACGCGGGCCCCTGATAGACCACGGCGTAGATCGCCGCACCGCCGATAATCCCGACCGTAAAGACGACCCGCCAGTCACGGGAGGGCCGGTACTGTTGGAACCGCGAGCGGTCCGAGGCGTATGAGAGCGTCGACTCCAAGAACGTGCTCGCGCCGGCTGTAATGCCCGTACCGACGTAGATCAACACCGTCGCCAGCCCGACGAGGACCCCGCCGATGGCGTAGCGGGCAATCCCGTTCGGAAACAGCGACTCGACGGTCGGCCCAACGAGGAGTTCGAG
>CAZOOU010000306.1:0-1721 GCA_964581495.1 uncultured Haloferacaceae archaeon | reverse complement strand
AGAGACAGCAGCGGGTGTCGACTGGGTGGATACCGTCCGTCGCCGGCCCATCGTCGACGCAGCTACTCTATTTGGTCGACCTGCGTTGAGTGATCATCCGTGTCGTCTGCAGTTCCGTTGAGGTCAGTCGCCTCGGCCGCAGCTGTCGTCTCGATTTCGAACCGCGCGCCACCCGACTCGCCGTCTGTGACACGAATCGACCAGCCGTGGGCGTCGGCGATCTCGTCGACAATCGAGAGCCCAAACCCGGTTCCCTGCCGAGAGGTGGTGTATCCCGACTCGAAGACCTCGCTTTTCATGTCGTCGGGAATTCCCGGGCCGGTGTCTTCGATATAAAAGCCGGCCGTCTCGGCGAGCGGGCCGACGGTGATGGTCACATCGTCGCCGCCGTGTTCGACCGCGTTGCGAAACAGGTTCTCGAACAGCTGCTGGAGGCGATCGCGGTCAGCGTTCAGATCAAGGTCGCCGCCGACAACGAGCTCGGCGTCAGCGACGTCGACCATCTCCCAGCAGGACTCGGCGAGATCGCGCAGCGAGACGATCTCGGTGTCGTCGATCGGCTGGCCCTGTCGGGCCAACGCCAGCAGGTCGGCAATGAGCTCTTCCATGCGGTCGAGGGCGGTTTTGACCGTCGTCAGCGCGTCGTCGTCGCCCGTCTCCTTGGCGAGATCAACGTTGCCCTGGGCGATGTTGAGCGGGTTTCTGAGATCGTGCGAGACCATTCCCGTAAACTGTTCGAGGCGGGCGTTTTGGTGTTCGAGTTCGATCCGATACCGTTCTTCTTCGGTCACGTCCTTCAGCAGGACGACCTGGCCGAGCTGGGCTTTGCCGGTCGTAAAGTGGTTCGTCGACACGCTGTAGTAGCGGCTTTCGCCGTTTTCGGTACACTCCAGGGTTGTGTCGGTCGACATACTGACTGCGATGCGTGGAGCAACAGTCGACAGCTCCTCGTCGATGGCGTCGTCGAGCACCGGAAACAGCTCGCGGGCCGCACGGTTGTAATCCCGGATTCGCTGTTCGTCGTCGAGAACGATCACAGGGTCGTCGTACTGGCCCGCAAGCTGGATCGTCTGGAACAGGTCGGTGTACATAAACAATACCCCGACCGCAAAGACGGCCACTCCAAGAGCCGAGTAGGTAAGATCCAAGATCGCCGGGCTCACGAAGCCGGCCACATCGAAGACGACCGGTAGCCCGGTGAGCCCTACCAACACCACAAACGGCGTCGTATCGTAGTCGACCTGGGCGAACAGTTCGAACAGCATGAAAATCCCAATCGCTGCCAGCGAGTAGGCCAACCCCATCGCCACCCAGTGGAGTACGCCGTGTTCGACCAGGAGGTGTGGAAACGGCGTGAGCACGATCTCGGAGGTGAAATACAGCCCGTGGATCGGGTTCGTGAGCTTTACTGAGACGATTACCAGATAGACGCCGACTGCGAGCCGGCGGTAGGTGGGCTGGCGGTGGAGCGTCCGGCCGGTGTACGCCGAACAAAAGTAGAGCCACGGCCCGATCGTACTGAGCCCGACGACGAGTCCAGCCATATAAAAGCCGTACTGGAGGTCGGCGGTGGGTGCAGCCAGATAGCCGACGTGGAACGTCGCCCAAAGGCCACTGGTCACCAGCAGGCCAACCAGCCCGCGGCGGGTGTCGTCGTTCGAAATCTCGCGGGCCCGCGGCAGGCTGGCAAAACAGGCGACTGCAGCGGCTCCAAAAACGAA
>CAZOOU010000305.1:0-1721 GCA_964581495.1 uncultured Haloferacaceae archaeon | reverse complement strand
GGTTAGAAAAAGTTATTTTCTAACAGTGAGAATCCGATGGTATGGAGACGACAGCCGTCGACGGACAGGGGCTCTCCGGGCAGTCGTCGACGCCCACAGAGCAGTCAGTGCTCCGTATACAGGCTGTGTCGGTTGTCATTACGTTCTTTGGGATGATTGGCGGACTGCTCGGGGGATGGGTCGGGGCGTCTTCGAGCGTTGTCTGGGCGAGCTACGGGGCCGCCTACGTTTTCGGAAGCTGGTATGGGATCAAAGAGAGCATCGACGCCATCCAAGAGCCCGCCGTCGAGATCGATCTGCTGATGGTGTTTGCGGCACTCGGGGCGTTGGCCATCGGTGCGCCGTTTGAGGGCGCAATGCTGTTGTTCCTGTTTTCGCTTGCGACCGTCCTCGAGGAGTACGCCATCGGCCGGTCCAGAACCGCGATCAAATCCCTCGTCGAGCTGCGGCCCGAATCGGCGCAACTACTCCGGGAGGGCGACGAGGTGACCGTCCCTATCGACGACGTGGAGGTCGACGACGTCTACGTCGTGCGGCCGGGCGACCGGCTGCCGCTCGACGGCGTCGTCGAGTCCGGAGAAAGCGAGATCGACCAGTCGTCGCTGACCGGCGAATCGGTTCCGGTCGCGAAAGAACCTGGCGACGAGGTGTTCGGCGGGACGATCAACGAGACGGGGAGCCTGGAGGTTCGCGTTACCCGCAAGGCCCACGAGTCGGCCATCTCGCGGCTGATTCACATGGTCGAAGAGGCCCAGAGCAAACAGGCACCCACACAGCAGCTGATCGACCGCTTCGAACAGCCGTACGTGCTGGCCGTCTTCGCGATGACGGTGCTCGCAATCGTTCTCCCGCTTTTCCTCTTGGACTCGCCGTTCGATTCGACAGTGTACCGCGCGATGACGCTGATGGTTGCGGCCTCACCGTGTGCGGTGATTATTTCGACGCCGGCTGCCGTGCTGTCGGCGATCACGGCAGGCGCACGGCAGGGCGTCCTGTTCAAGGGTGGCGAACATATCGAGACGGCCGGCGACGTCGACGCCATCGCGTTCGACAAAACCGGCACGCTCACCGAGGGCAACACGCGCCTGACTGAAGTGACCGCTCGCGAGGACGCTCTTTCCGACCGTGGCAAGCTGAGTGACGACGAGCTGCTGTCGCTTGCAGCCGCCGTCCAGTCGCGGTCCGAACACCATCTCGCGGCGGCAACCGTCGAGGCGGCCCGAGACCGCTCGCTCGACATCCCGGCCGTAAGCGAGTTTTCTGCTGTCGTCGGAAAAGGCGTCCATGCGACGGTCGACGGAGCGACGGTCCATATCGGCAACCCGCGCTACTTCGAGACCGAGCTCGCAGACCGGCCTGTCGACGGACTCGACCGGGGGCTCGATGCCGTTCGCCAGCTGGAGGCCGCCGGGAAAACGAGCGTACTCGTCGCGCGCGAATCCGCTGACAAGACCGTCGTGCTCGGCTGGCTGGCCTACACGGACGCCGTTCGGCCAGGGGTCGCCGAAATGATCGAGCGACTCCGCGAGAGCGGCGTCGACCAGGTCGTGATGTTGACCGGCGACAACCAGCGCGTCGCCGAGCATATCGCCGAGCAGGTCGGCATCGACGAGGTGTACGCGGGGCTGTTGCCCGAAGAGAAAGTCGAGCATATCGAAGCGCTCACCGACCGCCATGAGGCCGTTGCGATGGTCGGCGATGGCGTCAACGACGCGCCCGCG
>CAZOOU010000304.1:0-1730 GCA_964581495.1 uncultured Haloferacaceae archaeon | reverse complement strand
GCCATCGCCCGCCGGGCCATTCGGAGCGACCCCAACTGGAACGGCGGCGAGTACTACGGCAGCGGCGATGACGACGCCAGCCCACCCCGACAGGGACTCGCGATCGCCCGGCAGATCGGCCACCTCATGTATCTCTCGAAAGCCTCGATGGACCGCAAGTTCGGCCGCCGGTCGGCGGGCCGAGACAGCGGCATCGAGGGCAGCGAAGCCCTCTTTCCGCCGGACAAAGCGGGAGCCTTCTTCCCGTACCGAGAGGTCGAGTCCTATCTCGACTACAACGCCGAGCAGTTCGTCGACCGCTTCGACGCCAACAGCTACCTGTATCTCACGCGCGCGATGGACGACTACGATCTGGCCGAAGGCTACGGCACGCCCGACCGCGCGATTTCGGCGTTCGAGGGTGAAGTGCTGTTGATCTCCTTTACCGGCGATTGGCACTTTACGGTCGAACAGAGCGAACTCCTCGCGGAGGCGTTCCGGGCCGCCGAGGTGCCCGTCGCCCACCACGTCGTCGAGTCGGATCACGGCCACGACGCTTTCCTCGTCGAGCCGGAAAACGTCGCCCCACCGGTTGCGGACTTTCTGGCCAGCGGGGTTGCCGGCCGGGCGGTCACCGACACCGCCGACGAAGAGCCGGACGACGACACCGATTTCGCGCCGGTCCACACCAGCCTGTTTTCGGGCTAATCGCCCGTCGACCCTCGGCCGGCCGCCGTCGACCGTGCCGATCAGGCGAGAATCGACGTTGGGATTTAGGTACCTCCTCGCCAACAGCTATGTGATATGTCCGACGACAGTCACCGATTCGAGACCCGAAGCCTGCACGCCGGCACCGAGCCCGACCCAGCGACAGGCGCGCGAGCCCCGCCGATCTATCAGACCACCTCCTACGTCTTCGATGACGCCGAGGACGCGGCCGCCCAGTTCGGCCTCGAAAAGCCGGGCCACATCTACTCGCGGCTGATGAACCCCACCGTGGGGAGCCTCCAGGAGCGACTGGCCTCTCTGGAGGGCGGCGTTGGCGCGGTCGCCACTGCCTCGGGGATGGCCTCCTTTGATCTGTCGACGTTCCTCTTGGCCGAGGCTGGCGACAACATCGTCTCGGCCTCCTCACTGTATGGGGGAACGTACACCTATCTGACCCACACCGTCTCACGGCGCGGGATCGAGACGCGATTTGTCGACACCCTCGATTATGAGGCCTACGAGGAGGCCATCGACGAGAATACGGCGTACGTCCACTTCGAAACAATCGGCAACCCCGCGCTGGTCACGCCCGACATCGAGAAGCTCGCTACCATCGCCGACGAGCACGACGTCCCGCTGTTCGTCGACAACACCTTCGCCTCGCCCGCGCTCTGCCGACCCATCGAACACGGCGCGGATCTCGTCTGGGAGTCGACCACCAAATGGATCCACGGCGCGGGCTCAACTGTCGGCGGCGCGGTGGTCGACGGCGGCTCGTTCGACTGGCAAGCGAACGCCGACAAATACCCCGAAATCGGGGCACCGAACCCGGCGTACCACGGCATCAACTTCGCCGAAACGTTCGGGGATGCCGGCTTCACGTACGCTGGCATCGCCCGCGGGCTGCGCGATCTGGGCAACCAGCAGTCACCCTTTGATGCGTGGGTCGTCCTCCAGAAGCTCGAAACGCTCCCCATGCGAATGGCCCGGCACTGCGAGAACGCGATGGTTGTCGCCGAGTTCCTCGAAGACCACCCCGACGT
>CAZOOU010000303.1:0-1735 GCA_964581495.1 uncultured Haloferacaceae archaeon | reverse complement strand
GCCGGCCTTATAAGCGACTGTGACTGCGAGGGCGGCTGTCCGGCCTGCGTGCAGTCACCGCAGTGTGGCAACGGCAACGAGCCGCTGGCGAAAGCACCGGCCGTCGAGCTATTAAACCGGCTGTCACAGTCGACGGAACACGGCGACTGAGTGGCTCGACGCTCGGTTATAAGACGGACCGGCGTCTCAGTCGCCCGTCGGCGGCCCTGACAGCGGCGAGGGTGTCGACCGAACAGTCGAAACCACAGGCGGAACCCACTCTTCGATGAGTGGGAACTGCGCCGTCCGAATGGAGCCGAGAACGGCCTGGCCGCGGTCGATCTCGGTGCCGGTGTTCCGAGCACGGTACGACTCGATTGCTTCGGTTGGGGTGGCTATCGGTACGTACCGAACCGTCGTCCCACGGCTGTCGATATCAACCAACAGATACGCCTGCGGGAACGTGCAGGTCGCGGGCGCGGTAATCTCGGTGAGCTTCGGCGTCGAGGTGATCCCGCCGTCGGTAGTGGCTGCCGGTGTCGACTGCGCGGCTGTCGAGGCCTCGGCGTTGCCGGTGCGGGCAACGCCCGGAAGATGGATATGGCCAGTCAGCACCAGCGGCACCCCCGCGGCCTCCAACCCCTCGACGACCTGCTCGCCGTTTCGCATGACCGGCACGCCCGACATGTCGACATCGGTTGCCGAGCCGTAGGCCGCGAGATCACTCGCCGTCGGCGGGAGGTTGTGGTGAGTCAGTACGACCGGGCAGTCGGCGGCCGCAACGCGGCTTTTGAGCCAGCCGAGTTGGGCCGCGGTGATCCGACCGTCGTGGCTCTCACAGAGGTCGCCGTCGGGCGTCCACGCGCTGTCGAGGCCGAACAGGTCGACGCCGCCGATTCGTGTGTGGTACGGTAACGAGCCTGGCGTATAGCGGTCGACGAACTGGCCCAGCGAGGCCGAAGGGTGGTCGTCGAACGTTTTGGGCACGTCGTGGTTGCCAGGCACCGCGAAAAACGGCGCGGAGAGCTCCGCCAACAGTTCGTCGACCCGCTCGAAATCCCACGGCGCGCCGTCCTTGGTGAGATCACCGGTCGAGACGACGGCGTCGACATCACGGCTGTTGATGTCGTTGAGTGTCGCTTCGAGAAACGATTCGGTTCGGTCGAACTGTTTGGCCGAGCCGCTGGCTCGCGTCGAAACGTGGGGGTCCGAAACCACCGCCAGCCGGGTTGGATACCGTGTTGTCGGTGCCGCAAGCCGCGCCATCACTGTGCTCGCGCCGTTCCGAAGCGGTCGACCACTCATTGGCTGTATTTCAGTAGTCGGTGCCTAAAGCCGTATCTAGGAGGTGTATACTCGCCTCCGGAGCCCTATATAGCGGCGTGCGAGCTGTCGACGCGATGGACTGGCGTTTCGAAAGACGACTTGGCGGTTATATACCTGTCTCAGGAGTCGAACGGCTCGTCGAAATGACTGTCGGCGAGGTCGACTGTGGCCCAGGTTAGTGCTGTGTCGACGCCGAACCAGGGGTCGGCGCGGCCTTCTGGAGGGCGGTTTCGGCGATGTTGCCGCCGTAGTCAGCCGTCCGCGAGACCGAGTCGACGATCCGGCCGACCAACTGCGCGCGGGCTGGATCGAGCTCGCGGAGCAGTTCGTCGATCCCGCGGGCAGTTGTGTCGACATCCCGGACGCGCTCGCGAACGTCGTTTGCCAGCCGGGTGGCCTCGTCGCTGTCGTCGGTAAACAGCGCGTCCAT
>CAZOOU010000302.1:0-1752 GCA_964581495.1 uncultured Haloferacaceae archaeon | reverse complement strand
CGACCCGGTCGACGACACCGACGCGGGCTCGACTTCCGGCGAACTGTCGACTGATGGCACCGAAGCAATGTCGACCGACGACGCCGATGAGACGTCGACTGCCGGCGGCGTCGATGGGTTGTCGACCGACGACGAGTCGGCTGACAACCCGTTTGATGCATATCTGGCCGACGAGTCGACGGGCGAGCCGAACCGACCGACAGACGGCGGTGAGGGATGGAACACGGACAGCGAGACAGCCGAGGACGAGTAGATGTCCGTCGAACCGACACCAACCGACGGCGACAGTGATCTGTTAGCGGACGCGTTTTATCCGCTCTACCGGCTGCTGTTCGGCGACAGCAGCGACTTCGTCGACGATGTCGAAACCAAACTCACCGAGGCGCGGATCGCCGAGACTGTCGAACACTACGTCTCGCGGGCACTCGGCGTTGGTGTGTTGGTTGGCGGGCTGTTGTGGCTGGTCGGGACGCTGTTGGGGTACGCACTGTTTCGGTTCGGTATCGTCGACCCCGAGATGCTCAGCCTCGGCGTCCCGGTGTCGACGGGCGAAACCGCCGCGCTGCTCCGGGGGCTCGTCGTTCCGGCGACGGTCGGTTTCATGGGGCTTGTGTTCGGAACGCTCGGATTTGTGATGGGGTTCGGCGGGCTTGTTGGGCTACCCTATATGCAGGCCGGCGAGCGCGAGCGCAATATCAACATCCTGCTGCCGGATGCCATCTCGTTTATGTACGCGCTGTCGGTCGGCGGGATGAACCAACTGGAGATTCTGCGGGCGATGGCCGAAGCCGAAGATACCTACGACGAGATCGCCCGTGAGTTTCAGTCCATCGTCAACGAAACCGAGTACTTCGGGACCGACTACCGCAACGCGATTCGCAAGCAGTCGATGGAGACACCCAGCGAGCCACTGGCGCAGTTTCTGACCGACATGCTCTCTATCGTCAACTCCGGCGGCGATATGGAATCCTTCCTGAAAGACAAGAAGGACGCCCACATGCGGACCGCCAAACAGCAACAGGAGATGACCTTAGAGACGCTCGAACTGTTCGGCGAGATGTATATGACGCTGTCGCTGTTTCCGCTGCTGTTGGTTATCATTTTGGTCATCATGGGCATGCTCGGCGAAGCCGACCAAAACCTCCTGTACGGGACGATCTACGCGCTGATTCCGTTGATCGGCGTCGCCTTTCTCGTGTTGGTCTCGACGGTCAAACAGGACGAACCCGGCGACGGTTATCTCGACTCGAAACAGAGCAGCCAGCGACTCCAGCGGTCGACTGACGGCGGGCTTACGCACTTAGGGCTCGTCGAGGGCTTTGTCGGCCAGTTCCGTGTGTTCGACCGCATCAAACGAAACGAGCGATCATACAAACTCCGTGGGATACTCCGGGCCCCCCATCTGTTTTTCCGGGACTACCCGCTGTTTACGCTGGCGGCGACGGTGCCGGCGGCGCTGTTGATCGTCGGCATCGCCGCAGCGACCGGCCGCGCCCCACTCACCGTGCAGGCGTGGGTCGACCGGCCCGTCTGGAGCACGTTCGTCTGGGTGTATCTACCCATCTATCTGATATTCATCCCGCTTGCAGTGTTCTATGAGTGGAACATCTACTCGCGGAACGCCGTCACCGGCAAACTCTCCCAAAACCTCCGAAAACTGTCGAGTGCCAACGACACCGGCCAAACCCTCTTGGATTCGATTATGACCGTCGCCGAGACCTCCAGCGGCAAGCTCGCCGACGAGTTCGAGAT
>CAZOOU010000301.1:0-1754 GCA_964581495.1 uncultured Haloferacaceae archaeon | reverse complement strand
CCGACGGTGGCTTTGGCTGGAACCAAACGTTCACCGATACGAGCTGGCTCACCGAGGCCGGCGACGACCTCAACATTGAAAAAGTCACCTCGCTCGACTTCAATGGCAGCGGCGGACTGTCGGAAGCGATCGACAACGCAAGCGATGAGCCGACTGTTGTCGTCTTCGAAGTCGGCGGTGTGATCGAAGTTCCCGGCCAGAACTGGCGGATTCGCGAAGAGGAACTGTGGGTTGCTGGCGAGACCGCACCCGCGCCCGGTATTACGATCACCCAGTGTCGAACCCGCGTCCACGACCCACGCGTCATTCTCTCGCATCTGACTTTCCTTCAGGGAGACGGGATCGATGATTTCGATTCGACGCTCGATATCGATCACCGGTCGAGCGATGTGATGGTCGACCACTGTACTGTCGGATGGGGGACAGAAGAAAATATCGGCATGACGCGAGCGGGCAGCCCGACAAACTCCAGTCAACCGTATGCCGAGCGCACCTCGATTATCAACACGATTATCGCCGAAGGGTTGAACGACAACAGCGTCCATTCCGATAGCAACCGTGCTCGAGGGTTTTTGGCCGCGAGCGAGTACCACAAACAGACCTGTCATATGGGCTGTCTCTACGCCCACCACGTCCGCCGACAGCCGCTCATGCGGTGTGAGTCCGTGATGTGTAACAACTACGTGTACAACTACGGCCACAGAGTCAGCGGCTCAAGCGGGAACATCATCAATCTCGCCGCAGGAAGCTACGAGGACCAAGACCATACCTGGAAAGGCCTCCACTACGAACCCGGTCCCGACACGCCCAGTAGCTACGACCGGCCGCTCGTCTCATACGGCGGCACCGTGTGGTATGACGATATCGAATGGGATGACGACCAACGGCCGTTCGATGACGGCGGACTGACCAGAGCGAGTAGCCCTCCACTACTGCCGCCTGGGCTCGATCTCGATTCGGTCAAATCTGCCGCCGAAACACCGTCGTGGGTCAAAACAAACGTCGGCCCACGGCCTGCTGATCGATCCGATTACGAACGTGAGTTGCTCGAACAACGGGTCGGAAACGGGCAGGGCAACATCATTGACAGCCAAGATGACGTTGGTGGCTATCCGGACTACACACCAACGAGTCGCTCGCTGTCAGTCCCTGAGAGTGACGTTCTCGGCTGGTTGCAAGAGTATACGCACGCCGTCGAACTGGGCTCCTAATGGCCCGGTAGCGGTAGTATTTTTCAGTACCTACAGTTACATGTCGCCCCATGCGTTCATGGCGCGCTTGTAGGAGGTGATGTCGGCGATCCAGTTGCAGGCGATTCCCTTTTTGAGCGCTTTGGCTGCCAGCCCGCCGAAGGTGTTGATCGGGACACCCATCACGTCGTGGGCGACTGCCTCCTCGCCGACCGAGATGACGGTTCCTTTGTCTTTGAACTTCCAGGATTTCAGCGGCGCGCCGCGGACGGCACGCGCGAGGTTCTCGCCGGCGACTTCGGCGGCCGTCCAGGCTGCCTGGGCGGTCGGTGGGGCGACATCGTCGTTGCCCTGGTCGACGAGTGCGGCATCACCGATCGAAAAGACGCGCTCGTCGCTGGTCTGGAAGTCGGATTCCGCAAAGACGCGGTTCGAGCGGTCGTCTTTCTCGAGTTCGGTTTCGGAAATCTCCTCGCGGCCCGTAATGCCGCCGGTCCAGACGAGCACGTCGTACTCAAGCGACTCGTCTTCGCCGAGAGAGACGCTGTCTTCGTCGACTTCCGA
>CAZOOU010000300.1:0-1794 GCA_964581495.1 uncultured Haloferacaceae archaeon | reverse complement strand
CCCGACCTCATCGATTCGGCGCTGCTGCGGCCCGGCAGGCTGGACCGACACGTCCACGTGCCCGTGCCAGACGAGGACGCGCGCCGGAAGATCTTCGAGGTCCACACCGACGAGAAACCGCTGGCCGAGGACGTGAATCTCGACAAACTGGCCCGCAAGACCGACGGCTACGTCGGCGCGGATATCGAAGCGGTCTGCCGCGAAGCGTCGATGGCCGCCAGCCGTGAGTTCATCGGCAGCGTCACTCGCGAGGAGGTCGCCGAATCGGTCGGCAACGTCCGCGTGACGATGGAGCACTTCGAGCAGGCGCTCGATGAGGTCCAAGCGAGTGTGACACCGGAAACCCGCGAGCGCTACGACGAAATCGAGCGCAAGTTCGGCCAAAACGAGGTCGAAACCGGGGACGAACTCGGTCCGGCGTTCCAGTAGTCGCGGCTGCCCGCCGCGATTGCGCGCCGCAGTCGACGCACAGAAACGGAGGTAAACGGTAGAGGGGTTTTATTTTGCTACAGTGTGACACTCTAGGTACCCCTACCTGCGTGTCCCCAGGGACACACCCTCCAGCCAGCGTCGACCGTTGATGCTGGCTCGTTCATAGTCGCTAGCGCTGCCTGTGCCAGTTGTATAACCCAGTCTCACGCAGGCAGTCGACCGGCGTTTTCGAGCACGCCAAGCACGACGACCGTCGCAATAAGGACGAGCGCGCCGGCTGTAAACACAGTGTCGTAGGCGTAGCCGCCTTCGATTAACGCACCAAGAACCGAGGTGCCACCCGACTGCGACAGCATCCACGCGGTACTGAAGACAGCATAGGCACTACCGCGAGCCGAATCCGGCAGCGCAGTCAGAATGTAGGCGTCGACGGCGGGAAACAGCGAGTGGACAACAAAGCCGAGCAGTACTGAGACCACCGCCAGCGCGACAAATCCCTCTACGGCGACCAACAACAACAGACAGCCGGCAAACGAGGCGATGATGCCCAACAGCAGCGGCACCGACGGCAGCTCGTCGGCCAGCTCGCCGGCGACGAAGAAGGCAGGTACCCCGGCCGCAAACACGATGGTGAGCATCGTCGAAGCCGCGTTCGACGAAAGCCCCAGCGACTGCATGTAGAGTTCGTAGAAATTAAACACGCCCTGCCAGACGAAGACAGTGACACCACCCAGTGCCAGCGCGGCGGCGATAATCCGCCACTCCGAGATTGCGCCCGCGATAAGCGAGCGGTCGGTTTTGCCGGCGTCTGGCAGCTCCGTTCGGCGGGCGACGATCACAGTGTAGGCAGTCATTACTGCCGCGCCGACAGCGATGGTCCACAACGCGAGTCGCCAGTCGACCCACAGCGAGACGGCCACCAGCGGCGCGGCGGCGACCGCAGCGACCTGGTTTGCTGCGCCGTGGATGCCCATCACCCGGCCGACGCGGGACGGAAACAGTTCACTCAACAATGGGTTCGCCGAGACGAAGTAGACGCCTGAGGCAGCGCCCATGAAAAAGGCGCCGACCATGAGTTGTGGCACTGTGACTGCGGTCGCAGCGGCGGCGGCCGAGAGAGTGAGAATTGCCCCCGATCCGATGACGAGATAATGCCGGGGGAGCCGCGTGAGTAGCCACCCTGCGGGAAGCCGCAGGGATGCGCTGCCGACCCACGCGAGTGTGACGATCAGGCCGGCGGTCGCCTCGCCAATACCGAACTCGGTAATAAAGACGTCCAAGAGCGGAGCAAAGACGATCCTGGCCAGATTGAGAAAGAAAACCAGCCCACACAACGAGCCAAAGAGGCGGCGTCGACTCACA
>CAZOOU010000299.1:0-1795 GCA_964581495.1 uncultured Haloferacaceae archaeon | reverse complement strand
AAATCCTCATAAAAGGGGATCCGGGTCGGTCGACCAAAGCTCTTGAAACCGTCCAAGACGAGGGCTGAGATGTGCATTAGGTACTCTCGGCGGGTGGTTCCGCCCGGATCGATCTGTCGGGCCGATTACGCGACGATGATATCGCCCTGTTCGGCCTCGTCAGTGTCTGTCGACTCTGTGTCCTCCGATGGGTTATCCCCTTCGGATGTCGTTTCGGTCGCCGGCTCTTGGGTGTCAGCCTCTTCCTGTTCGACGACTTCGACGTGATCGTCACTTTTCGTTGTCGTCTCGCCGCCGGCTGCGGCCGCCTCGGCCGCGGCCGCGGCTTTGCGGTCGGCTTCAGCGTTGTCCTCGAGCTCTCGAACGCGGGCTTTCGTCTCGACGAGTTCTTCGGTCAGGCCGTTGACGGCGGCTCGAAGCTCTGCGATCTCGCTTTCGAGTTCGTCGACTCGATTAGTCATAGATGGTGAAGGTCTCTGTGGATGTATAAATCTGTGTCAGACACCTGTGCGAAAAGTGAACATACCGAGCGGGCTGGTGGTGGCTCCGTTAGCCTTTAGCCAGCGGGTCCCAAACCCGGGGTAATGACTGCGCAGGCCGTCGAAACCAGCGAACACGCGGTCGTCATCGGGCTGGAGGTCCACGTCCAGCTCGAAACGTCGACCAAGATCTTCTGTGGCTGTTCGACCACTCCCGCCGACGACGAAGCGCCCAACACCCGCACCTGTCCCGTCTGTCTGGGACTGCCCGGCGCGCTTCCGGTCCTCAACGAGGGGGCTGTCGAAGCCGCCGTCAAAATCGGTAAGGCACTCAACGCCGACATCCCCGAGCGCACCACCTTCCACCGAAAAAACTACTACTACCCCGACCTCCCCAAAAACTTCCAGCTCACCCAGTACGACGCCCCGATCTGCCAGCAGGGCAGTCTCGAAATCAGCATCGAGGATCGAGACCGCGAGATCGGCATTACGCGCGCCCATCTCGAAGAAGACCCCGGGAGCCTCCAGCACAAGGGCGGCAACATCGACACCGCCGAGGCCACCCTGATCAACTACAACCGCGCGGGCACACCCCTCGTGGAGATCGTCACCGAGCCGGATTTCCGCTCGCCGGCCGAAACACGGGCCTTCCTCGCCAAACTGGAGGGCGTGCTCGAATATTTGGGCGTCTTCGATGCCACCCGCGACGGCAGCCTTCGGGTCGACGCCAACATCTCGCTGGTCGAAAGCGACGCGGTCGACGACGATGGGTCGATCCCTGACGACGTGCTGGCCGACGCTAACCGCACCGAAGTAAAGAACATCTCCAGTCACAAAGGAGCCGAAAAGGCCCTGGCCTACGAGGTCACCCGGCAGAAAAACGCCGTCCGCAGGGGACGGGGAATCGAGACCGAAACCCGCCACTGGGACGAATCCCGCGGCATTACGGTCTCGATGCGCTCGAAGGAGTCCGAAGCCGACTACCGGTACTTCCGGGAGGCCGACCTGCCGCCGCTCGAAGTTGCTCACTGGAAAGACGAAATCCCGATTCCCGAACTCCCGGATGCGCGCCGCGAACGATTCCAGTCCGAGTACGGCCTCGACGCCGAATCGGCTTCGAAGCTCACCTCTACCAAGGAGGTCGCGGACTTTTTCGAATCCGTCGCCGAGAGCTTCGATGCCGATCTGGCGGCGACCTGGGTCGCGGACAACCTGCTGGGCGAGTTGAACTACCGTGATATGGAAATCACGGACGTCGACGACCGCCTCAACGAGTTTACCCGACTGATCGAGTTGGTCGACAGCGACGAACTCAC
>CAZOOU010000298.1:0-1800 GCA_964581495.1 uncultured Haloferacaceae archaeon | reverse complement strand
CGGTTGCGGGCAAATCACCCGACGAAATCATCGATACGCTGCCGATTCTCGACCGGTTCCAAGACGAAATCCGCGGCGACAACGACCTGTGCAACATGCCCCGGAAGTTCAACATCTCGATTACGGGAACACCCGAGGGCGGCGCGCAGGACTCGATCAACGATATCGGACTTGAGCCTGCCACCAAAGAAATCGACGTTTCCGAGTCACACTCGGAAGCCAGTCAGACGGAGTCTGACGCTGGCGAAGAGGTTCTCGGCTTCAACGTCCGGGTCGGCGGCGGCCTCGGCGGCCACGAGCCACGCGTTGCCCGCGCGCTTGACGTGTTCGTCGAACCCGACCGCGCGGTCGACGTTGTCCGTGGCTTCGTCGAACTGTACCACGAACACGGCAATCGCCAAAACCGCAACAAGAACCGCTCGCGCTTTTTCGTCGACGACAAGGGAACCGAGTGGATTCGCGAAACCCTCCAGGACGAGTACGTCGACTGGGAGCTCAAAACGGGCGGGAAGGATATGCGCGAAGCGTACACCTACAATGCGGGCCGCTCCAGCGAAGACGGCCAGTTCGACTATCTGGGCGTTCACGACCAGAAGGACGGCAAAAAGTGGGTCGGCCTCAGCGTCGCCGTCGGGCGGATGGAAGCCGCGGAAGCAGTCGAGTTGGCTGATCTGGCCGACGAGTACGGCTCCGGTGAGATACGCCTGACGCGACGCCAGAACCCCCTCATCATGGACGTCGACCCCGATCGGGTCGACGAACTGCTGCGCCAACCCCTGTTGCACAAACACAAACCCGAACCCAACCCGTTCGTTCGCGGCGGGATGGCCTGTACGGGCACGGAGTTTTGCTCGCTCGCGCTTGCCGAAACCAAAGCCCGAATGGCTCGCATGCTGCGATGGCTGCGGGACAACGTTGATCTGCCCGATGATGTCGACCAGCTCAAGATGCATTTTTCGGGCTGTACGGCCGACTGCGGGCAGGCCAACACGGCCGATATCGGCCTGATCGGGATGCGCGGCCGCAAGGACGGCGAGATGGTCGAAGCGCTGGACCTCGGCGTTGGCGGCGGCATTGGTGAGGAACCCTCCTTCGTCGACTGGATTCGCCAGCGTGTGCCTGCCGACGAGGTACCGGGCGCGATCAAAAACTTAGTCGAGGCGTTTGCGGCCCACCGCTTCGAGGGCCAAACGTTCCGCGAGTGGGTCGATGCGACCGGCGAGGAGATGTTGATCGAACTCAGCGAGCCACACGAAACCACCTACGAGGACCCGTGTCTGCACGACGCCAAACAGTCGTGGTATCCGTTCGCCGAGACCGATTCGCAGCCTACGAAGGGAATCGCTGCCGCAGACGATGACTGACTGTCTCGCTGCTGCAGTCGGCCGACTCGACCGGCCCACCCGGGAGGTGAGCCGATAGGACACGCCTCCGTGCCGGTGTATCCGGTCCGATACTTCACACGCACGCGCGTGTACGATGCAGTTTCCGTTGGCGAAGCAGTCCGCTTGTAGCCCGCTTCGCCCCGTCGACATCACCGCTTGTAGCCATTCTCGATGTCGACACATTTTTGCCACCTGTGAGCGACTGGTGTCGACCACCTGACGGCGGTGTGTCGTCGACTGTCTCAGTGTCGACGAGTCGAAGGCCTTAATAGCGAAACCGGGGAACGTGAGATTGCAACGAGGGCTCGTAGATCAGCGGTAGATCATCCCCCTGGCACGGGGAAGGCCGCGGGTTCAAATCCCGCCGAGTCCACTTCAGTTCGTTTTCGCTGCGCTCAAACTCGTTCAGTGGATT
>CAZOOU010000297.1:0-1803 GCA_964581495.1 uncultured Haloferacaceae archaeon | reverse complement strand
GCCAGCCAGTTGATCGTCCAAAACAGGCCAACCGAGACGGCCGTCAGGACGAGTCCGAAGGCAGCCGCGTTTCGGACGGGAACCAGATCGGTCGCAAGCGGGCGGTCGCTGGTTCGGGCCATCCGCCGGTCGACGTCGCGTTCGAGAATATGATTAAACGTGCCAGAGGCACCGATCGCCAGCGAGCCAGCGACGAGCGTGGACGCGACGGTGTAGGGCGTGAGCCCAGGACCGCCGGCCAGCGCCATTGCCGCCGCGGCAACTAGACACAGCAGCCACATCAGCCGCGGTTTCATCAGTCGGAAGTACGCAAACAGCGTGGCTTTGGCGCGCGCTGCGGGATCGGTCGGAATCGGCGGTCGCTCGTCGGGGTCAAGCACGTCGGCCTGTTCGGGCGGTTCAGTCGGGGCGTCATCCGGGTCGCCGGTTTCGGCTTCGAGCCACCAAGCGAGCGCGGCGATCAGCGCGGCGAAAATCACGACGCCCGCGGTGAGGTGCACCATTGAGGTACTCTGGCCGCCACCGGTGGTTGCGACGACCGCGCCGATTCCGGCTTGGACCGGGTACAAAACGAGCGCAAGCGTGAGCGCCCACCGAACCCGGCGGCTCGTCTCCCGTCTCCAGGCGACAAGCGTCGTCACGAGCACCGCAAGCCCGACGACGACAGCCGCAATACGGTGGCCGAACGCAACCCAGCCGTTGGTCGACGCTGGCAGCGACCAGCCGTCGCCGCAGGCCGGCCACGCCGTACAGGCAGCCGCAGCGTCGGTTAACGCGGTGGCAACGCCGACGACGAGCAACAGATACACACCCATCGTCGTCGCCGCCAGCAGGCCGGGAAACCGATCCGGTGATTGCCCAGTCGAAGTCACTGTTAGTACAGTCGTGATCGGCATATATAGGACCCGCGTTTTCGTCGTTCGATGGTCGGCCCTAAGACGGAATCCGTGGCTGACCGTCGGACCCATCGTCGACCACGGTGGACCCATCGTCGACCACAGCACACCGACAACGGGACGATGCTCACGAGGGGCTAGGAAAGTCAGTAGGTATTTACGAGAGCCATACCAACGGAGATTCAATGAACGCCAAGCGTTTCGCACTCGCTTCGCTGCTGTCGGCGGCCGTTTTGGTTCTTTTGGCCCAGCCGGTTGCCGCCCAGTCGACATCGGCCGATCTGATCGGCGAGTTGAACAACAAGCTGCTGTATATCGCCATCCCGATCACGCTGCTGGTCGAGATAATTCTCATCTATGCCGTCCTGAAATTCAAGGACAACGACGAGCCCAAACCGACCAAGGAGAACCGACGCCTTGAGATCACCTGGACGGTCGCAACGGCATTTATCCTGCTGTTTGTCGGGGTTGCCTCCTACGGGGTGATGGCCGATCCGAACGTCACCTTCACCGGCGACGAAACGGATGTCGAACCTGCCGAGGGCGACGTCTTAGTTCAGGCCGAGGCCTACCAGTGGGGCTGGACGATGACCTACCCGAACGAGGACATCGAGATGGACGGCTCCGGTGAGGGCCCAACGGTGGTGGTTCCTGAAAATCAGGATCTCTACTTCCAGATCGATGCGGCTGACGTAATACACGGCTTCCACGTGCCCGAACTCGGCCTGAAGATGGACGCCATCCCCGACCAGACGACGTTCCTCAAAACCGAGGTCCAAGAACAGGGCGAGTACCAGGGCTACTGTTCGGAGTACTGTGGGCTTGCTCACTCGAACATGTACTTCACCATTGAGGTCGTCGACCAGGATAGCTACGACGAGTGGGTCGAAGACCAAACTGCAGACGA
>CAZOOU010000296.1:0-1805 GCA_964581495.1 uncultured Haloferacaceae archaeon | reverse complement strand
TCCGAGTAGTACGGACAGCGGTGTTTGATCGTACAGTCGAACCCTTTCTCGCGGGCGCAGGGGGCCTGGTTGACGGGCGTGTCGTGTTCGCCCGGCAGAATACAGTTGTAGTTGCTCTTGCCGCGGATCACGTTAAAATCGTCCAGCAGGTCGTCGACGGCCACATCGTCGAGTTGGGAGACCTGCGGCGTCGTGTAGTAGGCCCCCGTTACTTCGGCAGCGGCGGCGTCTTGGAGCCGGCGCGCACAGCCCATAATCGACCGCGCGAGCAGGGATTTGCCGCTGCCGGTTGGCGCACGGACGAGCACGACATCGTTGCCGGCGTCGTATGCCTCGCGGATATTCGTGAGTGCCGCCTTTTGGGTGCCGCGAAAGCTGGGGGCGGGAAACTCGTCCAGAATACGCGAGGGCTTCACGGCACTCGGTGGGGCCTCATCGCTCAAAAACGTGCGGATGCCGGTTTACTCGTCGACCGCCGAGAGCGCGTCGACGTCTTCGGCAGTCGGATCATGATCGTCCGGTAGTGCGTCGGCGCACTCTAAACAGAGGAAATGCTCGCTGCCGTCGGCGAGTTCGAGAATCATCCCGCCGGTCGGCGCAAAATCGAAGCTCCAAAAATCGCCGATCCCGCCAGCGATTTTGACTTTCGTCTCGCAGCCGTCGCAACGCCGTTTTGCCATTGGCAAGACTATATGTTGAGTACTCTTTATTGTGCCGCTCGGCTGTGTGCGGCCGACTGTACTACTCGCTGGGAGGACAACGCTTAATTCCGGGGCCGAGCAAGCATCTATGACAATGGGTTTATCGCTTTCAGCCGCTTCCTTGCTGTTCTCGGCGTTGCAGCTACCTGCTCTCGACACGAGCACGATCACCATTCTGGGTCTGTTCTCGATTCTCGTGTTGATCGGCCTCTCCGGCTTTTTTTCCTCCTCGGAGATTGCCTTCTTTTCGCTGCCCCAACATCGCATCGACTCGATGGTCGACGAGGGAATCAAACACGCAAACGTCGTCAAAGGCCTCAAAGACGATCCACACCGCCTGCTCGTAACGATCCTTGTTGGCAACAACATCGTCAACATTGCGATGTCCTCGATAGCCACCGCGCTCTTTGGCCTCTATCTCACCCAGGGCCAGGCCGTCATCGCCGCGACGTTCGGCATCACCGCCATCGTCCTGCTGTTCGGCGAGAGCGCACCGAAATCCTACGCGGTCGAAAACACCGAATCGTGGGCGTTGCGCATCTCCCGGCCGCTGAAACTTTCGGAGTATCTGCTGTTTCCGCTGATCTACGTCTTTGACTACCTGACGCGGATCGTCAACAAGCTGATCGGCAGCTCTTCGACCATCGAATCGCCGTACGTCACCCGCGATGAGATCCAAGACATCATCGAAACCGGCGAGCGCGAGGGCGTCATCGAAGAGGAAGAACGCGAGATGCTCGAACGTATCTTTACGTTCAATTCCACGATTGCCAAGGAGGTGATGACTCCCCGATTAGACATCAACGCCGTCTCGCGGGAAGCGACCGTCGAGGAGGCGATTCAGGTCTGTATCAGCAATGACCACGTCCGTGTACCCGTCTACGACGGCAATCTCGACAACATCATCGGCATCGTCAACGTCCGGGATCTGGTTCGCGAACACCAGTACAGCGAGGGCGGCAGCAGCCTCGACGACGTCGTCCAACCCACGCTGCACGTCCCCGAATCAAAGAACGCCGACGAACTCCTCGCAGAGATGCAGGAAAACCGCCTCCAGATGGTGATTGTCCTCGACGAGTTCGGCACCACCGAGGGGATCATCAC
>CAZOOU010000295.1:0-1806 GCA_964581495.1 uncultured Haloferacaceae archaeon | reverse complement strand
TGCAGTTTGGATACAGCGACGTCTGTCTGGACCACGACACCGGCCAGCGACATCCAGAGACTGCCGACCGCCTGCGGGCGATCAAACGCGGGCTCAAACACCAACACAGCGTCGAGTACTGCAATGCGCCGCTCGCCGAACGCGACGCTATCGAGAGCGCTCACACCGCCGACTACGTCGACAAACTCGAAACCTTCTGCGAGGATGGTGGCGGCAACTGGGATCGGGATACGGTCGCCTCCGAAGGCACCTGGGACGCCGCCCATCAGAGCGCGGGTCTCGCACAGTGGGCCGCCGAGGAGGCACTGGCAGGCGCAGACGGCCGCCAAACCCCGTTCGCGCTCGGTCGACCGCCAGGTCATCACGCCGTCAGCGACGACGCGATGGGGTTTTGCTTTTTCAACAACGTCGCGGTCGCCGCCCAGCACCTCATCGACACCGGCCAAATAGAGAGTGCGGCCATCTTCGATTGGGACGTTCACCACGGCAACGGCA
This sequence comes from uncultured Haloferacaceae archaeon, assembly GCA_964581495.1. Taxonomy (GTDB): domain Archaea; phylum Halobacteriota; class Halobacteria; order Halobacteriales; family Haloferacaceae; genus Halohasta. The sequence continues at coordinate 1,311 of CAZOOU010000295.1, read as the reverse complement.
CCCAAGACATTTTCTACGACAGCGAAGACGTGTTCTACGGCTCGATCCACGAAGAGGGAATTTATCCGGGGTCGGGGGATGTCGACGAGATCGGCACGGGTGCGGGCGAAGGGTCGACGCTCAACGCCCCGCTTCCGGCGGGGGCAGGAGATGCCGACTATCTGCACGTGATTGACGAAGCCCTCGATCCAGCACTCGACGCGTTCGATGCCGACCTCCTGATCATCAGCGCAGGGTTCGACGCCCACCGCCACGACCCGATCTCGCGACACCGCATTTCGACCGAGGGCTATGCGCTGATGACCGATCGGATGCGAACGCTGGCCGAGCGCAATGGTTCCGCGTTGGCGTTCGTGTTAGAGGGTGGCTACGGACTGGATACGCTCTCGGATGGCATTAAGGCAGTCCACGAAACGTTCGACGGCCGCGAGCCGATTGCCTGCGAGGATGACCCAGACGAGTCGACCGTCGAGATTACGAACACGCTCTGCGAGCAGTTAGGCCTCGACTAACGCTCCGTAGTCGACTCCTTGCTTAGTCGGCAACCGGCTCCGGTTCGGCCAGCTCCTCGCGTGCTTCGACTTTCTCGGGGTCTTGAATCCAGAGATCGCCGAACAGCTCGTCCTGCTGGAGGCGGATCTCGCCGCGGTTCGACAGAAACAGCAGGGCGAGATACGTCATAAACGGCCGCCCGCCAGCAGTTTGTATCTCTGTATACAGGAGTTCAGCCCGTCCCTTGTCGAACTGCGGTTCGAGGACGTCGACCACGTTATCGATCACCTCATCGATGTCCTCGCTGTGAGTCGTTCCCGTTACGTCGCCTTCGGTTGGTTCGTCGTCAGGCCGGAACTCGTCGGGTGCTCGATAATCCAGCGTCTGGGTGCCGCGGCTAAACCCCTGCGGCGAGTCGGAGGTGTCGTACTCCCGGCGGCGTTTCCACCAGTTGTCGCGTTCGGCCTCCCGAAGCTCGCGGACGAGTTCGTCGAGCGTTTCGGGCGAGCCACGCGTGGTTTTCCGCTCAAGGCGGCGGTCCATCTCGGCTTCCAGGGCGTCGACCGGGTCGAACCCCGGTTCGGCCTCGGCCTCGCGTGCGTCGCCCATCGCCTGCTCCCAGGGTTCGAGTTCCTCCTCGGGCTCGGGCTCGGGCTCGGAAAGCAGCTGGTCGCCTTTCATGCGGAGGAGGACGCTGGCGTAAAACAGCGCGCGGGCGGTCGTCCGCAGATCCATCTCGGTGAGCTTCGAGAGAAAGGCGTCGGTGACCTCGACGATGTCGATATCCCACGGATCGATCTCGCCGTCTTCGGCCAACTG
>CAZOOU010000294.1:0-1811 GCA_964581495.1 uncultured Haloferacaceae archaeon | reverse complement strand
CCGTCGTCTTCGATCACGCCGCCGGCGATGTCGACCGTCTGGCCGATCTCGACGCCCCCTATATCCGTGGTTTCGGGGACGTACTCGATTTCCTCGTCGAGCGGTTCGACCGCGCCGCGCGAGCCGACGTGGAGTTCGAGTTTGCCGTCGCGCTCTTTGACGTAGCCGTCGACGATCTCGACCGACTGGTCGGCGGTGAGTTCGTCGACGAGATCCGCCTGTTCGTCCCACATCGTCACCCGAATCCGGCCCGTGGGATCGCCGACCGCGAGGTTTGAGACCCGACCCTCCGAGCCATCGTTGCGGTCGAAGGTGCGGACGGTGCCAACGTCCAGGATGCGGCCTTTGAGATTGACGTCGGAGAGGCCCAACGAGAGGTCCTCGACACGGTGGACGTCGAGAACTTCGACATCGATTTTCTCGTCGTCGGGTTCGGCCTTGTCGACGCTGACTTCAACGCCGTTGTACCCCTCTTTCGGTCGACCGGCGATCCGGAGCACGTCGCCCACGTCAAGTTCGCCGTGGTGCTCGCCGTCGGGGTCGCCGACCGCCGAGACAGCCAGTTGGTCCCACATCGAGATCCGAATGCGGCCAGTGCTGTCGGCGACCTCCATGTTGACGACGTAGCCGTCTTCGGCGTCCTCGCCGTCGCGTTCAAACGTTCGGAGTTCGCCGATCGAGACGATCTTGCCGAGGAACTTGACCTCCTCCATCCCCGGTTCGATGTCGGCAATGCCGTTTACTTCTTCGTCCTTTAGCTCGTGTGCGATGAGCATGGCCGCGGTTTCCTCGTCGGCCAGCCCACCCATCTGCTCGACTTTGTCTTCGACGGCCGCTCGGAACTCCTCGAGCGGGACGTCGGTGTCGAGGTCGTCGTAGACGTCCGCTATGACACCCATAGGTATACCGTTTGGCAGGGACAGACCGCGCTTAAGCGTTGTCCTTGGGGTGGTTCGACGCCCGATTCGGACCGGCCAGCAAGGGGCGCGAATCGGCGCGTCGACGGGCGATTTCGGGTCGACTGTTGAGTCGACTCGGCGCTCGAATGCATACGCCGGCTGGCGCGGAATCGAATAAAAACCTCAGGGCCGAGTAGCGGTGGCGACGACTCCCTGCTCGATCGCGCCGTCGTGAAACACGTCGATAGTCTCGGGGGCCTCGGGGTCGAATCTGAGCCGGAGTTCGTAGCTGAGTCGGGTGATCTCCTGGGTGCACAGCGTGTCGTCGTCGCTGAAGTCGACCTCGCCGATCTCGACGCGGAGCGTCCCGTCCTCCTCGCTGCCGTCGACCAACACGGGCACTGCACAACCATTTCGCCCCTCGATGCAGCCGGAAATCAGGGCTTCGACCTCCGAGTCGAGGAACTCAACGCTCGCCGTTTCGGGGTCCGAACAGTTGCCCGTGTGGCTGAAGGTGGCTCCGACAACCCGGTCGCTGTCGATGCGGTCGGTTGGATCGGTTGGTTCGTCGGTTTCGTCGTCAGTCATATCGGTGTCTGTAGGGTCGTCATCGGGTTGGGGATCGTCGGTCGACTCCTCAGGAGAGTCATCGTTCTCATCGCCGAGACAGCCCGCTAGCCCTACCAAGAGGCCAGCCGCTGTGGTCCGGCAGGCGGTCCGTCGGTTCATATCGGTGTCAGTAGCTGTGGTGATATATGTTTGTGGGCAAGTCGACCACGGCGTGCGGGCGTGGCGTGTCGACAGCCGGCACGCGGCCGCCGTACCGTAACCGTCTTATGTGAACCACGGGTAGCAAAGAGTGAGTCCCGTTAGGGTAGTGGACTATCCTATTGGCTTGCGGAGCCAGTGACC
>CAZOOU010000293.1:0-1818 GCA_964581495.1 uncultured Haloferacaceae archaeon | reverse complement strand
TGCCCGAAAGTAATGGTCAATAATAGCAAGTATTATCATACAGCATTCGAGAATAGAGATAACTATGAGCGCGCCAGAGGCAGTTTCCGGCGACGAATCGACGGACCGCTGGGATGCTGTTCGCGAACTTCCACCGAGCGCGAAGCTCGTTGCGAAAGTCCTGGAGTACAACGACACGCTCACCCAGAGCGAACTCGCCGAAGAAACACTGCTGCCACCCCGAACCGTCCGCTACGCACTGAGCCGACTCGAAGACGCCGACGTGGTCGAATCCCGGTTTTCCTTTTCGGACGCCCGCAAACGGCTCTACAGTCTCGATATCTAAACGACAGGGCGCGCTCGTCGACAAGCGGGAGTGCCGACGTGCGAGAATTTATATGCGAACCCGGAGCCACAGCCACCGATGCCGAGTTCGATGCTGGCGAGTCTTCGTGCGATTGGACAGGGTCTCTGGCGTCGGCTCCGACGCACGCAGTCGTTGGCCGACCCACCCTATGCGGGCGTGATCCGTGAAGCCGAACGCTGTCAGGTCGACGCCGAGCGCGCGGCCGCCTTTCGGGAGGCGGGTGGCCTGGACCGGCTGGCCGAGGCTATCGAGGCCGCCGAAACGGATGGGCACGCCGAACTGGCCGCGAGAGGCCGCACTGCCCAGCGGCGGCTCTCCGAACCGTGACCGCGTCGACGAAACGCCGCGGAACCGATATACCGGCCGAGCGAAAAGGAGGAGGTAATGACACGGGTGATACACACCGGCGACACCCACATCGGCTACCAGCAGTACCATTCGGCCGAGCGCAGACAGGACTTTCTGGACGCCTTCGAGCAGGTGGTCGACGATGCCATCGAGATGGATGTCGAGGCAGTCATCCACGCAGGAGATCTGTTTCACGACCGCCGACCCGAACTGCCGGATTTGCTGGGGACGCTCAGCGCGCTCCGCGAACTCGCCAGCGCGGAGATTCCGTTTCTGGCGGTTGTCGGCAACCACGAGTCGACCCGAGGGGGCCAGTGGCTGGATCTTTTCGAGCGGATGGAGTTGGCAACCCGGCTTGGAAGCGAGCCAGTGATGGTCGACGACGTCGCGGTGTACGGGCTCGATCACGTCCCCGTCTCGCGGCGCGACGACCTCGACTATGCGTTTTCGCCCCCTGACGACGCCACCCACTCGGTACTCGTGAGCCACGGGCTGTTTACGCCGTTTGCCCACGCCAACTGGGAAACTGAGACGGTTCTCGCCGAGTCGACCGTCGACTTCGACGCCATGCTGGTTGGCGACAACCACGCCGCCGGCACCGAGCAGGTCGACGGCACGTGGATCACCTACTGTGGGTCGACCGAACGCGCCAGCGCGAGCGAGCAGGCGGGCCGCGGCTACAACGTCGTGGAGTTCGACGACGACACCGCAGGCCCAGCGGGCGTCGACATCCGTCAGCGGTCCGTAGACACACGCTCGTTTGAATTCATCTCTGCGCCGCTCTCGGCGGGCGAGGGAAGCAGCCACGTTCAAAAAAAGGTCGGCGAGTACGACCTCGAAAACGCGGTCGCCATCATCGAGATCACCGGCGACGGCGAGCCGGTTACTCCCGCCACAATCGAGGAGTTCGCGCTCGACCGCGGCGCGTTGGTCGCCCGCGTGACCGACCGCCGGGAGATCGAAACCGACGCTGAGCTTTCGGTGAGCTTTGCCGATCCGGACGCCGCAGTCGACGAGAAGATCCGCGAGCTGGAGCTCTCGGAGACAGCGATCGATATCGACGAGACAGTCAGAGCCAGCAAAGTCGCCGACAGCAACGTCCGTACCCGGGTCGAACAGTTGGT
>CAZOOU010000292.1:0-1827 GCA_964581495.1 uncultured Haloferacaceae archaeon | reverse complement strand
GATCCGGCGACCGCGATCCGAGAGGCCTCACCGCTTTTCGACGCGGGGCTCGACGACTATTTGACAGGAGCCGCAGCCGTCCACGCCGACGGAATCAAGGGCCATCAGTTGCTCACGCACGCGACCCACCCCCGCCGACAACAGCGGTATCTCGATCACGTCGACGGCCTTCTTGTCGCGCCGGTTGCTGGCGATTCGCTCGGAATCGAGCTGGCGGTCGCACGAGTGCAACTCAAACCGGGGCTGACCAGTAGGGTAGTCTCAGGTGGGGTCCGAGTCGGCGACTGGCTCAAACAGTCCTCGGAGCGACTCAGTGCGTGGCTCCGCGAGGAGACCCAGACAATCGAGGCCGAAGCGATGTACACCGAATCGATCCTGTTCGAGCCAACGCCTGCGGGGCTGGTTTGTTGGTACTACATGGAAACCGAATCGATGGAGCGGCTGTACGACGCCTACGAGGACTCGACCAGCTGGGAGGTCGTGTTTTCCGACTGGGTCATGCGCCGGATCTTCGAACAGCCCGAGCGAGTTGTCGAGTATCCGCTCGAAACCGAATGCCAACCATTAATCCACGCTGTCCATCCGGATCGCCCCTGAGCAGCCGCCACCCAGTATTTTGTCGCTGACGTGAGAATCGCCACACGGTATGAAAACCATCCGGGTTGCGATTACACCGACCGAGTCGACGATCCATCCCATGCACGCGTTTCTCTGCGAGTCGCCCGCAGTCGACAGGGAGTATCTCTTGGATGGCCACGTCGACGAGGGGATCGAGACGATTGCCTCCTACATCGAGGGCGACCCAGCGGCCTACGAGACAGCACTGACCGAGCGGCTCGATCCCGAAACGTACGAAATCTATCCGACTGGCGACGGATTTTTTTGCTATCTGCGCGCGCCACTGTCGGAATCAAACAGCGAAATTATGGCCGCGTTCCAACAGGAAACGCTGGCAATTGTCCCACCAATCGAGTTCCATTCGGACCGGCGAATGCTGCTGTCGCTGGTTGCCTCGACCGAGGATATACAGACGATCATCGAGACACTTCCTGACGGGATGGGCGTCGACGTGCTGTCAGTTGGTTCGGTCCCGCAGATCGCCGGCTCGACACTGACAGATCGGCAACGGGAGGCAGTCGAAGCGGCAGTAGCCTGCGGCTACTATGCTGTTCCGCGTGAGGGGTCGTTGCAGGAGGTCGCCGACAGCCTCGGCTGTGCAGAGTCGACTGCATCGGTGCTGTTGCGCCGCGGACACCGACGACTCGTCACGAAAGCGTGTGACACCAGCGGGCGGTTCGGCGGTTAGTCGTCGACTACTACGTCGAACCGGGCGGGCCAGTCGTAGCGTCGACCACCCCAGACGAACCGCCGGTTCAGTCCCCACAGCAACAGCGGGAACTGCACGATGAGCGCGGGATACAGAAGCAAGAAGCTCCAGCTTCTGAGTCCAAAAAAGGCGTACAGTGCGGCCGCGCCCACCGTCGAGATGACCATCGACGGAATCGGAAACAGCAGACAACAGGCAAAAAAGAACGCCGCCAGCGGGATGGTTAGCTTCGGGTAGGGCGAAAAGTACTCGACGATCTGCATAAATCGGGTGTTGCGTTCGAAACTCTCGGAGATCGTGCCGCCAACGTCGACTCGACGAACCCGTTTGACCGGCCGGACGTCGAGATACGCACCAAGGAGCCCATCGTCGCTGACCGTGGTGCGGAGATCCGACAGAAAGGCGTCCTCGTCGAGATCGTCGCGCTCGAATATCACCGCGCCACCCCACGGCACTCTCACAAGGCCGAGTCCGAGCGTAGCTCCCATCACGTACGCCGG
>CAZOOU010000291.1:0-1833 GCA_964581495.1 uncultured Haloferacaceae archaeon | reverse complement strand
TCGCCGTCGACCCACTCGGCGTTCGATCGGTGCTGAGCCGCCACAACCGAGATCCCGCGACTGTCGAGCAGCCCGTTTTCGGTTACCACACCGTCGACGAGCTCGCCGGGCGTCAGATCGAACACCGGGTTTCTGACCGTGATTGCTTCGGGGCCGTCGTACACCGCGGTTGCGGGGCCGTCCTCGCTGTGGAAGGTGTCGTCGACCGCAACCTTGTCCCGCGCGGCGACCACGTACACCGGCACATCTGCCCGGTCGGCAGCGAGCGCGAGCGCGCGGGTGCCGACCTTGTTGACGATATCACCGTTCGGCAAGATGGTGTCCGCGCCGACGAGCACCGCACCGAACTCACGGTCCGACAGTAGCGCGGGCAGTGCGGCGTCGGTGGTGACGGTGACATCGAGGCCGGCGGCGGCCAGCGACTCGGCGAGGTCGACGCCCTCGCGGTCGGGGCGGGCCTCGGCGACGGTCACGCTCGCACCGAGTTCGACGAGGGCATCTTTGACCGTCCCGGACCACGACAGCGTCGCAATCGGGCCGCTGAGTCGGTCTGCGGCTGTTGTCGCCGCAGTGGCGTCAGCATCGAGTGCGGCCTCAATCTCGCCGATTGCGCGGTCGTGGACGGCGGTCGTCGACTGCTCGGCACTGCTCATCACCCGATTAATTCGGTTTGCCAACACAGCCATACTCGGACGGGTCGTCCGGAGTTCGCGGGCGGTGGCGGCGACTGTCTCCCAGTCGTCGTCGACCGCGGCCTGGTCCCGGAGGGCTTCGAGCGCGTGAATCGACAATGCGGCCGCGCCGTGAACCGTGTCAGCGCCGACTGTCGTCGGCGAGGGAGCGACCTGCTCGTAGGCCGCCCACAGTCCTGGGACGGTTTGGCGATCCAACAGTGCGGTGGCTGGGACCCAGTCGACAGCCGCCACGCCGTCGATCTCGCCACCGATCTCGCCGACTGCGCGGTTCGGCGAATCGAACAACACGGGGTGGATCGTCCGGCCGTCGACGGTCACTGCTTCGCCGGCGTACGCCAGTCGAAGCTCCGAAAGGCCGGTTGTCGACCGGACGAGCCGGCGTGCCTCGCTGGCGACCGTCTCAGCCGAGCCATCGAGTGGCCTCGACAGCCCATCCCAGCGGCCCGGATCGCGCTCGCTGTCGTCGGCTCGACGGGTCACAAGCAGCTCGCCGCGGTTTCGGACGAAGGCAGTGAGGAGTGCGGGCATCGTTCGTCTATCGTCCCCAACGGTCACCATCGTTTTCATTGTTCGGTATGCTAATACGTTCCCCCTCGTCGACACCGGCCCACCCGGCCCCTATCGTCGCCCTTTTTGAGCCGATACCACATACCGACAGTATGGAACTATTCGCTGTCGAGGGACTCCCCGAGATCGAACCCGGCGACGATCTCGCCGCTGAGATCAGCCAACGGGTCGACCTACGACCCTCGGATGTGGTCTGTGTCGCCAGCACCGTCGTCTCGAAAGCAGAGGGCCGCATCGCCGATCTCGAGGACTACCCCGCCGGCCCGCGGGCCCGCGAGATCGCCGGTCGGCTCTCCGAACTCGACGACCGCGAAAAAGACCCACGCTTCGCCCAGGCAGTGCTCGAAGAGAGCGTCGAGTTGATTATGGAATCGCCGTTTTTGCTCACTGAAACCCGCTTCGGCCACGTCGGTGTCAACGCCGGTATCGACCGCTCGAACGTGCCGGGTGGCGACCTGCTGTTGTTGCCCAAACGCCCCAGCGACAGCGCGGCCCGTATCCAGTCCGAGATCACCGCCGACCAGGTAATCGTCACCGACACCTGTGGTCGACCGTTCCGCTACGGCCAGCG
>CAZOOU010000290.1:0-1843 GCA_964581495.1 uncultured Haloferacaceae archaeon | reverse complement strand
AGTCTGTGAGTCGAACCGTCATTGTGTTCTCGCTCGTCGGTTGCCGAGGCGCGCGGATAAGCGTTTCCACAGCCGGCCGAGTAGCCGCTTACTCGACAGTTGGGGCAGTTTCGTCGGTCCGGCCAGGGATTTCGAGTTCGATCTCCAACTCGGGGTCGTCCATCCCCTCGAAGTCGACTTCCAACTCAACTGGCTCGCCGAACGCAAAGGGCAGCTCCCACTCGTCGTCCGACAGCGTGACTTGGTCGCCGTCCCGGAGCTGTTCGCCCAGCGCGATCAGAAACTCGCCGGCCTCGCTGGCGTCGAGGCGGTAGGTTTGCTCGAAGTTGCGGCCCGCCCGAATCGTCGTTCGCTCGGTGTCGTCTGGGGTGGACTGGTCGGCGGAGGCGGTACGGTCGTCCGAAGCGGTGTCTGATTCTGACATAGCTTCGGATACGCGCTCGATGGGCAGATACGTTTCGGCCGGCGGGATTTTTCTCGACGGGCGGTGGATAACCACTATGCCCGTCGACATCTGTGATCGCTCGGCGACCCGACTCGCCAGCGAGATTCGAGCGGGGACCCTCTCGTCGACCGAGGTAGTCGACGCCTATCTCGACCGGATCGACACCGAAAACGACGATCTCAACGCCTATATCACAGTTATCGCCGAGTCAGCGCGTCAGGCCGCCCACGAGGCCGACGCCGCACTCGACCGCGGCGAGGACATCGGCCCCCTCCACGGCGTCCCGGTCGCACTCAAAGACCTGCGGGCGATGAAAGCAGGCGTTCGGCACACCTTTGGGTCACAGTTATTCGCCGACTACGAGGCTCCGCGAACGGCTGTTATCGTCGACCGACTCGAAGCCGCCGGAGCCATCGTCCTCGGGAAAACCAACACCCCAGAGCTGGGCCATGCGGGCGTGACCACCAACAAACTCGTCGGGCCGACCGCCTCGCCGGTCGACCGCTCGCTCAACGCCGGCGGCTCGTCGGGCGGCAGCGCGGCGGCCGTCGGCGCGGGGATGGCCGCGCTGGCGACCGGCACCGATGCCGGCGGCTCGATCCGGATTCCAGCGGCGTGTTGCGGCGTGTTCGGCATGAAACCCTCATTCGGACTGGTGCCGAACGATTCGCGCCCCAACGGGTTCGGCAAAAAACGACATCACACCGCCTGCGGCCCACTCGCGCGGACGGTCGCGGACGGCGCGCTCATGCTGGAGGTGCTCGCTGGTCCCCACGCGGCAGACCCCGGAAGCGTCCCCGTCGAGGTCGACTTTCAGGCGGCAGCTACCCAGCCCATCGACGACGTAGCCATCGCCTACAGCCCCGCCTTGGATGTCTTCGAGGTCGACACCGCGGTCCAGTCGGCTGTCGAAGACGCCCTCCCAGCGTTCGAGGCCGCTGGTGCGACCATCGAGGAGATCACCGTTGACCACGGCTGTTCGATGGCCGAACTGACCGAGGCGGTGTCGGTGACGTTCAACAGCGCGATGGCTGGTGCGGTCGAGACGATGAAAACAACGATGGGTGTCGATCTGACCGCCCATCCGGACGACGTTAGCCAAAGCCTACTGGCGATGGTCAAGGCCGGCAACGAGCACACCGCGACCGATCTCGACCGCACGGGAGTTGTCCGGACGCGGCTGTACGATGGAATCCAGTCAGTGTTCGACTCGTATGACATTCTCGTGACGCCGACGCTTGCCTGTAGCGGATTCGAGCGTGATGTCGACGCCGGCCACGTCGACTGGGATGACGTGCTGACCTGGCCGTTCAACGTCACCGGCCATCCGGCGGCGTCGGTGCCGGTCGGTCAAACAACGGGCGGGCGTCCGGTTGGACTGCAGGTCGTGGGTCGACG
>CAZOOU010000289.1:0-1846 GCA_964581495.1 uncultured Haloferacaceae archaeon | reverse complement strand
TCGTCGATAGAGGGGTTGCCACGGACGGTCACCTCGGCGTTCACGTAGCCGTTTTCGCGGAGGACGTCCTTGATCGTCTGTTCGTCGAGTTCGACGCTGTCGCTTTTGTTGACCTGAATCCCGTTTTTGTGTCGTTTGCGGATGTGGATGCTCGGCGGCTCGGTATCCAGTCGGATCTTGTTGTAGTACAGCTCCTGGCGGAGGCGTTCGTACTGCTCGATTTCGAACACCGAGAGCATGAAGACGGCGAGATCAGCCGTTCGGACGACCGACAACACCTCCTGGCCGCCACCGCGACCGTCAGCCGCCCCTTCGATAAGGCCGGGGACATCGAGGATCTGGATGTTCGCACCGCGATATTTCAGCATGCCCGGATTCACATCCAGGGTCGTAAACTCGTAGGAGCCGGTTTCGCTGTCGGCATTGGTGAGCGCGTTGATCAGCGTCGACTTACCGACGCTCGGGAACCCCACGAGGGCGACGGTGGCGTCGCCGTGTTTTTCGACGGAGTAGCCTTCGCCGCCGCCCGCAGACGACTGGTTCTGCAGTTTCTCCTTTTTTTCCGCGAGCTTCGACTTAAGCCGGCCGATGTGAGCCTCGGTCGACTTGTTGTACGGTGTCTCGGCGATCTCCTCGCGGATCGATTCGATCTCCTCCTCCAGTCCCATTAGGGGCCACTCGGCTGTCGCCCTCGAAAAAGCTGTTGACTCGGCGAGTTGCCCTACCGTTGGGCGCAACCAACCGGACTTCGATACGGTTATACGTCACTCTCAGGACAGCTAGACCATTGGTATGCCGAACCCCGCCAGTCTCCGTGACAGCACGCAGATCGAACTCTCCTCGCACTCGATAGACGGCCTCCGCGAGCAGCTGACCACCGAGTACACGGTGACAATCGTCGAGTCGGACGCCGGCTGTCGCATCATTGGCAGCCCCGTCGAGATCAAGGCCGTCTCCGCGTATCTGAGTCGACACGGGATTCGGCTTCCGTAAGCTGGCTGTTCCGAAGCGTTTCTTACGGTGGGTCCCTTCGACTGGGTATGGAAGAGACACCAGGGCTCAGCGACCAGTACCGGAAGGCGAGCCCGTGGCCGCTGTTTATCGCGCTTGGGGTGCCGATCTCCGAACTCGGGCTCGTGTTCAATGTCTTTCCGCTGGCAGTCGGTGGTCTACTGCTGTTTTGCGGCTGTATCGGCGGCATTCTGCAGGAAGCCGGCTACGTCCAAACGCCGTGGACGGCACTGGCAGTGATGTCCGGATTGTTGGTCGCTGCTGGAGCGGGCGTACTGTACGGCAACCCGCAGGTCGGCGTCGACCTGACGCTTCGTGCGTACGCATTGATTACAAGCGGGGCGATTCTGTTGGCGGCGGTTGTCGCTGGCAAGCTCTTCGTGCCGAAATCGCAACTGCCAGTCTGAAACCAACAAGCTATTTGGGCGGCCCCCTTGACCGTGTGGTATGGAAGCCGAAATATTCGACAAGGAGACGATCCTCGACCTGATGGTCAACTTCATTCCATTGGGGATCATCTTCTTTTTCATCGCTGCGTTCGTGCTGTATGACCCATGGGGGTTCGATCCCCGCTTTTCGGGGCTGATGCTTGCAATCATGGGCGGTATGTTCATCGCGCTGGCGGTGTTGACCTACATCTCGGGGAAGGCCATCGCGGGGGATGAAAAACGCGCAACCGTCTACCCACAGGGCCAAGCCGGCCTCGAAGGGGCTGAACCAATCCACGAACACGACGACCAAGCCGACAGCCTCGACGACCAAGCCGAGGTCGACGGCGAGGAGGCCGACCCTGTCGAAGCCGACGCTGACGCGGACGCCGAAACCGGCACTGACG
>CAZOOU010000288.1:0-1872 GCA_964581495.1 uncultured Haloferacaceae archaeon | reverse complement strand
ATCTATCCACGCCTGCCGGTCGACGTGCTGGTCGAGACCGACGCCCATACGGAGGGTCGGTTGGTCGAGTACCCGCATACGATCGAAGTCGAATGTGGCCTGCAGGGCACCGACCAAGCGGCCGAAAACGGCTACGATCTGGTGCGGGCGTTTCTGGCCGCGACGGGCGCGCTGCCGGTGCCGGCCGCAGACAGCCGGTTCGATACGCCAGACCCTCAGGAGGTCCACGTCTTTCGGCTCAAACAGCCGATTCCCAAACCGGACGGGAGCTCGTATGAGGTGTTTGTGACGAACTTCGAGCCGGTCTCGGAAGGTACCGCGTTCGCCGCTGTCGACGGCGAGCCGCTGTACGCAGAGGCCGATTTCTATCCAGTGTTGTTCTCGCCGAACGGATATAAAGACATCTTCGGCTACGTCGCCGAACGCGTCGGCTACGTCAGCTAACTACTCGTCGGTGAGTTCGACAAGCGTCAGCGAGCGATCCAACAGACAGTGATCGTGCGGTGGCTCGCCTTCGACCGAAGCGATCCGGTACTCGGTTTCGAACGCCGCGCCCGCAGGCATACAAAACTCGTGGCTTGGACACTCGGTGTGTGGACACGGTCCCGCGAGGCTGGCTTTACTGCCGGCGTAGGCTCCTCGCGAGGGAACGTTTGCGCGTACGTTTGCTGGTTCGACCTCGACGGCCCGTACCCCCTTGTCGTGGACCGCACAGTCGAGTAGCTGGGCGTTTTCTCGAATATCTGTGATCCGGTAGCGTTTGCCTTCCGTGAGGTTCAGACACTGACTCCGGTAGGGACAACCCTCACAGCCGGGGGCTTCCCCACGGTAGACGAACTCCCGGTCGACCTCCGCGAGTCGGTCGCCGATGAGTGTGACAGTAGACATACTTGTTGGTAGGACTCGACTGCTGTTAACGTTCGCCCCCTACTGGTTGGCTTCAAGCAGCTCGTCGAGCTTTTCGAAGTACGCCTCGCGAGGAACCTGATAGGCCTCACGGTAGTCGACCTCGCCGTTGACAAACTGCTGGGCGGTCTCGACGGCTCCGTCGACTGCGGCCTCGCGGCTGTCGTACCGTGTGGTGGTCGCCGTTATTTCGGGTTCGAAAAACAGTGTGACCTGCCAGGAGTCGGTTTCGACCGACCCCGCGCCGGGTCGACGGCGCGGCGAGCCGTTGGTCATGTAGATCGTTGGCAGACACGCCGCCGGAAACGCCTCGGCGTTGAATACGTCGGGCCGGTAGGCCAAAATCACTCGTCCCTCGGTTTCTTCGTTCCAGACACGCCACCCGGACGGAAGGGTCGGCAGGCTCATAGCTGGGTTTGTCGACCGATCCACAAAGCTTTCGCGCTCGGCAGTGGCCGCCAGCCGCGACAGCGGGACGATATTACCGGAACTGTGTTTCATATTATAATCAATTATTTTATGAATGTCTATGAATACTGTTTATTATATTTTTATTGCGGCAGTAGGGAGAGACTATCACGGTATTACAGTGGCTACTCCCAACTGAACGGATAGTACGTTATTCTTATATGATGTGTCGACCTGTGGCTGTCGTCGGAGAAAGGCTTATACGTATCAAAAAACACACTGTAAATAGTCTCGGTCTTCAGACCGGACATGACACCTCTCCACGCGCCGTTCGTTGGTTCTTGATGCCGGTTGTTGCCAGTCGCCGATCGGGTGTTCGGCATGGTGGAGTGGTATGATTGCACATGCCACACACGACACGTCGACTGCCGCGCCTACGTGGTTTCAGCGGCGGCGCTGTCGTGACATGTTTGGCCAGCATGCGGTCGACGGAGTCGACCAACCGGCCAGTGATACAATGAGCAACGACAGACAGACCCTCGAAGACCTCAGCGAGCA
>CAZOOU010000287.1:0-1890 GCA_964581495.1 uncultured Haloferacaceae archaeon | reverse complement strand
TCACCAGCACCCGCGGGACGCTCACCGAAGGCGTCGACTACGACGGCGAGAAACTCCACACCGCTGCGGTGTTCGGCGTCCCGCTGGTCAACATCGGCTCTCCCCGCGTCCAGGCCGTCCGGTATGCCTACGGCGACCGCTTCGGCGACGAACACGAGTTCACCTACGCGCTGACGGTACCGGCCGTCCGGCAGGTCCGACAGGCCATTGGCCGGGTGCTGCGCGGTCCCGACGAGTGCGGGACCCGTATTCTAGTCGGCGACCGCTACATCCCTGGTCGACCGCGCTCTGTCGCGCCGTTTTTATCGGCCCAAGAGCGCGACGAGTTCCAGCGGCTCACCCCGGAGTTTCTGGGCAGCCAGCTGTCGGCGTTCTGGGACGGCCGGTAAACCGACCGCCAACGCGAAGGCAGTCCCTACGGCTCGGTTTGGCGGTGACTAACTATAAGATTGTCTCGAGCGTCAACAGGTATGGCAGCCGCCGCAGCATACCACCTCGTTTGTCGAGACTGTGAACACGAACAACTCGTCGACTCGGCTACAGTTGCTCGCCAGCAGGCTACTGACCACGAAGCGATCACTGGCCATCGGATCGCATTCAAACAAGTTCTCTGAGAATCGAACCGTCGCAGGTGACCGAAACCGGGCCCGAGGCCGAACGCCCGATTAGCCGCTGATCTCTTCGAGACCTTTCAGCAGATCGTCTTTGTCCTGGACGCCGATCACGCGGTCGACCGACTCGCCGTTGTGGTAGAACTCAAGGGTTGGCACGCTCCGAATTCCCTTCGAGCTGGCGAACGCCTGGAGTTCGTCGATATCGACCTTGAGGACTGCGGCGTCGGTTTCGGCCGCGAGCTCCTCGACGGTGGGTTCGAGCATCTTGCACGGCCCACACCAGTCGGCGTAGTAGTCGACTAACACCAGCGTGTTCGACTCGATGAGCTCTTCGAAATGGCTCTCGTCTTCGACGTGGATCGGCTCGGAGGCAGTTTTCGTGCTCATACCACCATGTAGAAGCTACAGTGGTATAACAGTTGCAGGCGATTGTTACCAGTTCGCACAACCGACAGTCCGTCACTTGGTGACAGTGTACGAGAGAACGACACCGTCGTCGACCCGGTCGACGGCGTCCAGCGATAGCTGTGGGAACTGTTCGACGAACCCCTCGCCGTCGGCGAGTGTCGGCGCGTCGCGGCCGCCGATAATCTGCGAGCCAACGAACACCGACAGCTCGTCGACGAGGCCGTTCTTAAATAGTGAAAACAGTATCTCCCCGCCGCCTTCGGCCAGTAGGGAGTCAATACCTTTCTGTTCGAGTTTATCAATCGCTGCGGGGAGGTCGACCCGGTCGCTGCCGGCGACGATCAGTTCGGCTCCGGCTTTACGGAGTGCGCGACGGTTCGCGTCCGGTGCAGCTTCCGAGACGAGGATATACGTCTTGGCTGCATCGTCACAGATCCGCCCGTCGGGCGGCGTCCGTCCGCGGGAGTCGACCACGACGCGTGCGGGAGTAGCTGGGCGGCCCGCCTCGCGTCGCTGCCGGCGGCCGTCGGGGTCGTCAAGCACGAGATGTGGGTCGTCGGCCAACACGGTGCCGATCCCGACGAGAACCCCGTCGACGCGGGTTCGAATACGGTCGACGCGGGCGAAATCGTCGTTGCCACTGATTTTGATCTGCTCGCGCCGCCGCGTCGAGAGCTTCCCGTCGACGCTCATCGCGGCGTTGACAACGATATCCATACCTGCTGATTCGTGGGCGGTCGTATCGGGGTTTCGGTATAGGGTGTCGATCTTGACGATGGGATTGGAAACGATTTGCCATGCCAAACGGGCCAACTGATAAGTGGCCGCTCAGCGAACCCGACTGTATGAATCCACGCATACTCATGCT
>CAZOOU010000286.1:0-1910 GCA_964581495.1 uncultured Haloferacaceae archaeon | reverse complement strand
AGCCCGACAAGCCACGCGAGACCGGCCAGCAGAATCAGCGGTGGATCGGGCTCGTCGACCGAGCCTGTCTCGCTGAACCGCCCGGAGTTGTGGGAGTTGACCACCGCAACGGCGAGCAGTCCGAGCGCGACCAGTAGGCCGACCCGGTGTAAGATGAGTTGGATCGGCACGATCCCAACGCCGATGGCTGCAAAGTCGTAGACGAATCCGGCACCGAGCCCAACGACCGTAAAGCCGAACGCGCCCAGCGGTCGGAGCCGTGGTGCCAACAGCCCGACCAACACCGGTGGCCCGAAGACGATCAGCGGATACAACAACCCCGCGATATACTGCGGCGAGTAGCCGCTTACGACCGACTCAAGGGCGATCCCGGCGGCTCGAACGCCCAACAGCAGTCCGGCCAGCGCCGCCGCCAACACGAACCCGTGTCGGTTGACGACTGCCCACTTGCCCAGATCACGGCCGACACGCCCCACTGCGGTTCGGGTATCTCGCGCCAAGACGGTCGACAGCAGGCCGACAATCGCCAACTCGATGCTCGAAATCCAGCCGTCGGACCAGCCACCGGAGAGTCCGTAATGGGTCCGGCTCACGTCCGTGACGAACGGTTGGCCGATGAAGTCGTCCTCGATTGTTCGCGCCGGTTCGTGAATGTCAGTCACCGTATGGCGGAGTCGGAACCAATCGAAATACTCCTCGTGGACCTGGATGGCTGTCCACTCGTCGTCCGTGGAGTAGTAGGCCCGAATGTGCTGTCGTGTGCCGAGATAGGTCCCGCTGTGGAGCTGGTAGCTCTCGTCGACCCACTCGGCGTCGCCACCGTTGGGTGTGGTGTCGATATACGAGTAGCGCGTCGAGCCGTCGGCATCATCCCAGTCGACGCCGTCTTCGACCGACAGCTCGTAGCTGTCTGGGTCGGCGTCAGCTTCGTCGTCGTCGAGCGGTTCCCAATCGAGGCTCGCCGAATCAGTCAGCGCCTGTTGGGTCCGTTCGGGATCGGCGTGAATGATGACGTTGATCGCCAGCGTGCGGCCGTCGACTGATTCGCTGCGGCTGGTGTACGGCCACAGATAGCTGCCGTTGTCAGCCGGTTGGATCAGTCTATCCTCGTCGACGGTTGCGATATCGTCGGCAGGCTCGTCGCCGGGGAAAAACCCGACACTCCCCGCCAGTAGATACGCGCTCGCAAGCACGACCACGGCGACAGCAACGGCGAGTCGACGACGAGTCATCTACCCGAGTGACAGAGACTGCCCACAAAAAGTGTGTCGCTCCGAACAGTATGATTTTACGCGTGGTCGGACAACTACATGTATGCTTACCGTTTTCTCGTCGATCGGAGCCGGCTGGCCTGTTTCACAGGCCGGCGGTGGGCAGTCGCTCGGCGAGCTGGCCGTGGTGGCGATCGGTGCCTACTTCGCGTATTTAACGGTGACGCTGGTGTTCGGCGGCTTCGTCCTGTTGGTGGCCGGCGACCGTGTCCGGCGGCTCGACACGCGGCTTGGGCAGTCGACGCTTCGGGCGACCGGTCTCGGGTTCGGTGGTATTTTTGCCAGTGTGGGCGGATTCGTTCTTTTCGCGCTTGGTATCGTTTTGCTCGTCGAACTCGGCGCGCCCGAGGCGGTCGGGTTGGTGTTGCTTGTGCCGGTGTTCGTACTCGCGCTGGCGGTGCTGTTTATAAGTGCGGTCGGTGTGATTATCGCCGGGTCGTGGCTGCTCCGGACGGTCAAACAGCAGGCCGAGCCGAATCTCTGGGTCGCGCTCGTCGTCGGCGCAGTCAGTATCAACATCGCCCTTCTGGTTCCAATGGTGAACGTCGGTGTCGGCCTGCTTTTGATCGCACTGCCTGTCGGCGGGTTGATCGACGCCTGGTGGACCGCTCGCTGACACCCGTCGACGCCTAATGTGTC
>CAZOOU010000285.1:0-1913 GCA_964581495.1 uncultured Haloferacaceae archaeon | reverse complement strand
TCCCCGGCACGCCGGATCACGTCATCAACTACATGACGTTCATGGCCGAGGAACTCCGCGAGATCATGGCCGAGCTCGGCTTCCGATCGCTCGACGAGATGATCGGTCGGCCCGAACTTCTCGAGCAGCGTGAAACGGACCACGAGAAGGCCAAACATCTGGATCTCTCGACGGTCATCGCGCCCACTGCGGGCGAGCAGCGACGCAAAACCCGCGAGCAGGACCACGATGTCGACCAGCAGCTCGACTGGGAGCTGATCGAGGAGGCTGCCCCCGCCATCGAGGAGGGCCGCCGCGTCCAACTCGACCACGAGATCACCAACGTCGACCGTGCGGTCGGCGCGACGCTGTCGAACACCATCTCCACCGAGTACGGTGGCGAGGGACTGGCCGACGACACCATTTCGATTGATTTCGACGGTGTGGCTGGCCAGAGCTTCGCGGCGTTCCTCGCCAGCGGTGTGACGATGGATCTCACCGGCGCGGCAAACGACTACATCGGCAAAGGCCTGTCGGGCGGCAAGCTGATCGTCCAGACGCCCGAAACGGCAGCCTACAAGGCCGACGAGAACATCCTGATTGGCAACGTCGCCCTCTACGGGGCGACCCAGGGCGAGGCGTACATCAACGGCGTCGCCGGCGAGCGCTTCGGCGTCCGGAACTCCGGCGTCAAAGCGGTCGTCGAGGGCGTCGGTGACCACGGCTGTGAGTATATGACCGGTGGCGTTGTCGCCGTGCTCGGCGAGACGGGCCGGAACTTTGCGGCCGGGATGTCCGGCGGTGTCGCCTACGTCTACGACGACGGCGAGTTCGACACCAAACTCAACACCGGCATGGTGACGCTCTCGCAGGAACTCACCGAGAAAGACGAACGCATGCTCGAACGCATGCTCGAAAACCACGTCGAGTACACCGGCAGCGAGCGCGCCGCCGAACTGCTCGACGAGTGGGCCACCGAAGTTCAGAACTTCGTCCGCGTGTTCCCTGACGCGTACGCCAACGTGATCGAAACGAAGGGTGCCGACGACGTCCGTGATGAACTCCCTGAAGCCGCAAGCGCCGCCGTCAACGCTCGAATCGACGCCGAAGCCGTCTCAAGCGACGACTAACCGTCGGTAGTCGTCGTATACGAGCTGGTAGCCACGCTTTATTTTTATATTGAATCGACAACAGCACGCAGCGTCGACCGGCTGGTCGGCCCCCACAGATGGCTCGGACAGCCGCAGTCGGAGGCCCCGAACGACTCGATTCGTCGACAGCCCTCGTTTTTAACTGCTGCCGCGAGTGCGCATTCGACATCCCTCTCGGGGAACAGCTCGACCGTCGACAACTCGACGCCATCGGCTCCGAGCAGATAATCAATGTGCCAGTGGCGAACGTCGTGGTCGCCGCGAGCAATCGTGCGGTGGCGGTCGACACGCGACAGTCCGCCGGGGCCGAACGCGCTGCCGACGTAGGCGTAGTAGCCCGTCTCGAACTGGATGGGGCCAAGCGCGCCCACCTCGATTTCAGTTGAGTGGGTACAGTCGACGACCAGCAGATACGACCCTGGATCGGCCATCAGTGTGCCTCAGTCACCGCTCGCGGCTGGAGCCGCTCCGTCAGTAGCAGTCGACTGGCTGTCGTCGTGGGCCTCCAGAAGACGAATCCGTTCGGGAATCGGCGGGTGGCTGTAGTGGAACGTCGCATACAGGGGGTGCGGAAACGGATTAGCGAGATTTTCGGTGGCGAGTCGGGCGAGCGCGTCGACCATCGGCTTCGGACCCATTACGTCGGCCGCAAAGGCGTCGGCCTCGCGTTCGTGTTTCAACGAGAGTTTGTTCGACAGCGGCGCGGTAAACTGGAGGATCGGGCCGACGATGAGCACCGCAAGCAGCAGGCCGGCGTACGTCGCGGTGGCTGGAATCCCGAAG
>CAZOOU010000284.1:0-1914 GCA_964581495.1 uncultured Haloferacaceae archaeon | reverse complement strand
GAATACAACAAAAACTAGCTAACGACCGTGAAATTGGTCAATCGTTCATCTCAAAAACGTCTTTTATGTGTTGAACTCCTACGATCAGCTGTAATGACCAACGCGTACAAACTCACAGACTCGCTGGGTGGCTTCCGCGAGGGCGAGATCTTGGACGTCACTGCCCGGTTCGGCGACTGGCATACGTACGATCTCGAACTCGAACCGCGGTCGACGCCCCGAGCCACCAGCCGGAAAGTCGTCGTCACCGACTCGAACGCGGGGTTCAGCGAGGCCGAGATCCTCGACCCAACAGCCCGGTTCGGCGACTGGCACGAGTACGAACTGGCGTTCACACCGGTCTCGGAGTCGACAGAAATCACCGCGGGCGGTGTTGTCGAGCTCACGGCCGACCAACTCGACGCGGTCGCCAAGCCAGTCGCCTAACTCACCGCCAGCCACACAGTCGACAGGGGACGAATATGTGATGAAACCACATCACAGCGTTGCCGTCGACCGGAATCTTTTAACACAATAACGCCGCATGTATGGATGCGAGCCGAGGTAGCCTAGCCTGGCCAAGGCGGTAGATTCGAAATCTACTGTCCATTCGGACTCGGGAGTTCAAATCTCCCCCTCGGCGTTTCTTCCAGACCCCACACACGTAGCATCGCGTTTGTATGTGGACCCAACAGATGTTGCGGCGCGCTTGCATCGCTACCTCGTTTTGTGTCGACCAGCCAACCAAACCACACTCGGGATGCCCGCAGCTACAGATCAAAAAGCGTGTTTCGGTCGTCGAGGTCCTGTTGGCTGCTCTGGTCGCCGCCGCGGAGTCGCCGTCGTCGCTTGTCGTAGGCGGCCTCTAACTTACCGCGCGAGTTTCGGGAGACGAGATAGCCGTCTACTACCGACTGGTCTTGGGGATGGGCGGCTTTGATCCAGACGTGGTCGCGGCCGCCGCCCGACAGCTCGTCGGCCCAGGTTTCGGCGGCCCGCCGGCTGTCGAACTCGCGCAACGAGCCCTCGCGGTTGACCGCGCGGCCGACCTTGGCGTTGCGTTTTCGCGCCGAGGGTTTGATGTCGACGACGAACACTACGCGGGGCTACTGGCTTCGGTGATTTATAAATACGGATTCAGCTACTGGCCGGTTAGTCGTCGGCTACCGGCTGTTCGGGCGGAGCGGCCGCCAACAGACGGTCGAGCGCGTCGACCATTGCGTCCACCGAGGCACGCGTGATGTCGGCGTCGCTGGCTGCCACCGTTACCGAGTGGTCGCCGCGGCTCATCGCCACCTCGACGGTGACGACGGCGTCGGTGCCGCCGGTGATCGCATCCACGTGGAACGAGTCGAGTTCGGCGTTGGCTGCCGGGCCGAGTGCGGTTTTGACGGCTTTGACCGCGGCGTCGACCGGTCCTGAGCCGGTTCCAGCCGCAATTCGTTCCTCGTCGCCGACGCGGAGTTTGACGCTCGCGGTTGGCACGTCGCCACCGCTGGCGGTCGTCAGTGTCAGCAGCTCGACAAACCGGTCGCGGTCGCGGCCCTGTACGTCTTCGGCGATCGCCAGCAGATCCGCGTCAGTGACGCGTTTGCCACGGTCGCCGAGTTTCTTGACGCGGTCGACGATCGCCGACAGATCGTCGTCGGTCACGTCGACGTCGTGCTCCGAAAGCGCGGAAGCAACACCCGCTCGGCCGGCGTGTTTCCCGAGCACGAGCCGGCGTTCGCGGCCCACCGTTTCGGGCGGGTACGGCTCGTACATCGCGGTGTCTTTGAGCGTGCCGTCGGTGTGGATGCCGCTTTCGTGAGTGAAGGTGTTTTGGCCGACGACAGCCTTGTTCGGAGCAAGCGAGATACCGGTGTGTTGGCTGACAGTTGTCGCCAGCTCGTAGACGGCCGGTAGATGCATCGTCTCAATTCCGTAGCTGTGCGA
>CAZOOU010000283.1:0-1920 GCA_964581495.1 uncultured Haloferacaceae archaeon | reverse complement strand
GCCGCGTCGATGGTGATCCCACGTTCCTGTTCGTCCTCTTTGGTGTCCATTGCGAGCTGCTGGCCAGCAGTCTCGTTGGAGATCATGCCAGCACCAGCAAGCAGGTTGTCAGAAAGCGTCGTTTTACCGTGGTCGACGTGAGCGGCGATGGCGATGTTCCGGATGTGCTCCGGGTTGTCCATCAGCCGTTCACATTCTTGAACGATCTTTTTTCGTCGGCCCATTATACAGGGTGCTACCAGCAGGAGGGTCAAAAGGGTAGTGTTTCGGGCTTCGGTGAGCGTCCGAGTACGACCCCAAAACGCCGGTATACCGACGGCTCGGTGTGAAACACAGTAGCACACGGTGTCTGCGTTCGAGACTATCCATCGTCGACCTCCTTGTCGACGAACCACAAGACCACCCCGCCCGACTGAAGCCTACTCGATGGCGTCTTCGGTCGGGAGAGCGTCTTCGAGTTCCTGGATCTTCGTCGGTCGCGCTTGCGATACAATCATGGTATCGTACGAGCGGTCCGCCGAAACCGACGAGCCGACGCTGAGTGTGCCGACCATCCGTCCGGCGTTCTCGCTGCCGAGAAAGACGATACTGGCATCGTTGTCCCGGGCAAACTTGCGGATTCTGTTGGCAATCGTTCCCGCCGGGGAGTTCCGCCCAACCGAAAGCTGGTGGAACGCCGCATCCGGCGCGATCCGGTCGACCGACTCCCGAAGCGAGTCGACGATTGTCTCGCTGTCGAACGCCTCGGTCCGACCGATCCACTCCTTCTTTCGGGCGTACGACGCGTTGTTTCGTGGGATCACAGTAACGACCACGACTCCCTGATCGAACACCGTCTCGAACTGTGCGGCCCTGACGAGCGCGGTCTTCGACAGCTCGCTCCCATCGAACGGAACGACGAGGGTCATACCTAGTCACAAACAGGCTACGAATAAATACACTGTCGGTTCGGTCGATCTCATCGGCGAGTCGGTCGCGCTGGCCGCGAAACACCCATATATTCGGCCACCCTTGGTACTAATACGCATGGATGTTCGCGTGCAGGGAACCGTTGCCCCGGACCCGTTTTTGAGCGCGGCCGCACTTCTTGAAACGGAGTATGAGCTCGCCAAGCCGGTCACCGTCCAGCTCCGCGAGAACCCCGACGAGCGAACCTGGGCGGCCCACTACGAGGACCACCACGTCCTCAACATCTCTCGGCAGGCCGCCACCAGCGTGATGGCTCGCGAGCTCGCGCTCCACGAGTTCGCCCACATGGCGCGCTACGAACAGCACCACGCCTCGCATACGCAGTCGACCGAAGAAGCTCTCTTTCTCGCGTTGGCCGGCAAATCGGTCGAACGCCGCAAGCTCTCACACTGCTATCAGATCGCCAACCATATGAAAGACATCTACGCCGACGATATCACGCTGAATCTCGCGCCGGCGACCAAACTGATCGATTTCTTTGCCGCAAAGCTCGCAGCAGCGATTGCCGACCGCCCTACCGAGGACGACCGCCCCGGCTCTCGGCTCGAAACCCCCGGTTCGGACCCGGAAATCACGGCAGTCAACGCTGCGTTCGCTCTCGGACTGGTCGAACGCCACGGACTGGTCGACAACGGCCACCGACTGTACGAACTGGCCAACACGGCCGCTGCAGACGCACCGGCGGTCGACCTCGCATCGTTTAAAAACCGATTTAAATCACTGGGGGCTGACCCCTCCGAAAGCGAGTATCGAAAAACGCTGGTCGACGTGACGCGGGCGTACGCCACTGCTGAGTAGCCAGGCTGCTGTGATCTATAGGGACACTCACGAAAGAGCAGCCGCTCGATAGACGGTCGAAAACGAAACCGCAAAAACCGCGTTAGCGGGCCGCGGCGGCGACGCGTTCGCGCTCTTCTTTCTGGTTGATCGCGTACGTGCCAACGTCGTAGT
>CAZOOU010000282.1:0-1935 GCA_964581495.1 uncultured Haloferacaceae archaeon | reverse complement strand
TCGTCGAGATGTACGGCGGCTCGGTCGTCCTTGAAGACAGCGAGCCTGAAGGGAGTGTTTTCATCGTTGTTCTACGGACGTAGTGCTCCGTCTCGTCGACCTGTGTCACGTATTCTGTAGCGTCGACGGTTGTCCGAGATGCATGGAAGACGGTCGCGCAAAAAATTCCTTGTCACAGGAGGCCGAGTGGGGGAACACAATATCTATTAATGGATCATCCATTTCGATTCAAGCTAGAACTGATACGAATCCCGCTCGCCGTAGCGCCGCCAGTTCGATGACATCTCTTTATCAAGTATTACAGTAGGTCGTGTACTCTGAATCGAATGCTTCCGGAGGCGGTTGTTGAAACTGTGAGTTCGTCTCTTTCGATTCATACGGGGTTGTCAACACGTTCAATAGACTCTCAAAATTGGATAGATCTTTGTTTTCTACATATTGGTACAGCGCTTTTTCTACCAAGTAGTTGCGAGGGATATACCGGGGATTGGTTTGCTTCATCAGTTTCGTATCTAGGCCAACCTCAGCTAATTCAGTCCGGAGGGTGTTGAACGCTGTAGATGCATAGACTGGGTCATCAAAGGAGCCCGGATTTTCCAACTCTATGAATGTATTCGTATAGTCTGCGCTCGATTCACGAAGCCACTCTACAAATGCATCTACAGTATCTTTCATTCCGTCCGATTTGATCCCTAGTTTCTTCCGCATCATATCGTAGTATTTGGCATCGAATATTTCGTCAAAATTGTCTAGTTTGGCTTGTAGTTGATCAAAATCCATAGACGATTCGCTACAAAGCGGTTTGAGGGATTCTGCGAACCGTTCGAGATTCCATTGCAAGATGTTTCGTTGGTTCCCGAACGCATATCTCCCGTGTTTGTCTATCGAGCTGAAGACCGTCTCCTCGTCGTAATAGTTCATGAATGCACATGGGCCGTAATCAAACGTTTCTCCAGTGACACTCATGTTGTCGGTATTCATGACGCCATGGATGAACCCGACACGCATCCAGTCGACAACCATCTCGATAGAAGATTGCATCACGTCATCGAAGAAGTCGACATATTTTGTATCAGTATTATTCAGATGTGGGTAGTGCCGATTGATCACATACTCCGTGAATTCTGCTAACTCTTCGGGCGCTTGGGATGCGACATATTGGAACGTCCCGTATCTAATGTGGCTGTTCATCACTCGGACAAGCATGGCTCCAGGCTCTGTTCGCCGGCGCGTTACTGATTCGTCGGTTTCTATTACTGCGAGACTTCTGGATGTGTTAATCCGAAGGTTGTCCATTGCATACGAATAGAGGTACTCTCTGAGCATCGAGCTCACAGTTGCGTTTCCATCGCCGCGTCCCGAGTATGGGGTTCTTCCAGATCCTTTCAGTTGAATATCGTATCTACTGCCATCGTGGACGTGTTCGCCCAATATCATCGCTCTCCCGTCGCCAAGAACAGTAAAACGTCCATACTGATGGCCTGCATATGCTTGCGCAATCGGTTCTTCGAGAAGTTCTTGTCCTGAAAGAATTTGACTAGGTAACTCCTCTGTATGTAATCCAAGATCTTCAGAGAGGGATTCATTACGCACCAACACCGTCGGATTATCGATCTCTTTTGGCGTTACGCTCGAATAGAGTGTCGAGTCCAAATTTTTGTAGCTTGTGTCAAACGAAAATGCCATTTACGATACGATGGTATTTGTCGCTCTTATTTTAATAAACTTCTCTTTCAAGATATTATCACTGCGAGAAAGCGTTTCTGATCAGGAGCCGCATTTGAGCTGATTTGCCTAGCGAAGCAGACGCTGTGTTTTATATAATCTTCATATCTATCAGTCGACTTATTTATATAACAAACTCATCTCTGTACTCTATTCGAGTTTTCTACACGAGTTTCGATTACTGGGGAGGTGGTACTATTATTTCAACTG
>CAZOOU010000281.1:0-1949 GCA_964581495.1 uncultured Haloferacaceae archaeon | reverse complement strand
TGGCGGTTGTTTCGAGCGGTCGACCAGCCGCGCGCTTCGAGCCGAGATGTTCTGTGAGGTCCATTCGACTGTCTGTCAGTCAGCCCAGTAGATAACCGTGTAGACCGGTTAGCGACCGATTGTGCCGCCCTGCTCGCTCTCACCTGCAGGTGCTGATTTGTTGGCTACCAGACGCTCTCGGCGGCCACGACGCTCATATATGCGTGCCACCAGAACCCACCAATGTCTCGATTACCACGACTGTCGGCGACCCATGAGTCATGGAGCCGCCCACTGTCTCGGCTTCCAGGACTCATCAGCCTCGGGAGTGGGCTGTACATCTCGGTGGTGGTCAGCTGGGTTCTCACGACACGCCCACCGGCTGGGCTCGGCGTCGAGACGCTGTTTGATATCGTGTTGGTTCTGATTCCGGGCGTCTCGTTTCTCTATATCGGGTTGCGACTGCCGGCCTTGGAGATCGACCCAGCAACCTATCCGACGCTCGTTGGGTGGGTACTGGCCGGCATGGGGGCGATGGTCGCGTTTCTGTTCTTACGCGTCGCACATCCCGGCGTCGACGCCGACTGGACCGTCGGAACGCAGGCGATCTCGTTTACCATTGGCTCAGTCGGCGGGCTGTTGATCGGCCTCCAGCAGGCGCGTGCGATCAGCCGCGCCCACCAGCTCGAAGTACGCAACACCGAACTGGCCGCCCGCAAACAGGAACTCGCCCACCAGAACCGCCGGCTGGATCGCTTTACCGGCGTCGTGTCCCACGACCTGCGGAGCCCACTGGCGGCGACCGCCGGCTGGGTCGAAATGGCAGCCACCGACTGCGACTCGGAATACCTTCCGGAGGCAGCAGCCGGCCTCAGTCGGATGGGAACGATCATCGACAATACGCTGGAGCTTGCCAAACAGGGCCAAACTGTCGCCGCCTTCGAGCCGGTCGACTTCGCGACGCTCGTCGGTGACTGCTGGCAGATGACGGCGACCGACGACACGGGTCGACCACCCGACGACGGGCTGACGGTCGACGGCGAGGCCACCATCTGCGGCGACCCCGACCGGCTCAGACAGCTCTTTGAGAACCTCTTTCGCAACTGTGTGGAGCATGTTGGCCCCACTGTTTCAGTCACGACCGGGCTGTTTGGCGAGGACGGCTTCTATGTCGAAGACGACGGTCCCGGGATTCCGACAGCCTACCGCGAGGTGTTGTTCGAGCCGGGGTACACGACAACCGACGACGGCAGTGGGTTCGGCCTGGCAATCGTCGCCGAAATCGTCGACGCCCACGGCTGGACGATCTGTGCCACCGACAGCGACAGCGGCGGTGCGCGATTCGAAATAACGGGCGTGACGGTTCCAGGAGACGATGAAAAGGATTACTATTGCGCATAAAACATCTTAGCAAATATTAAGCGACTTCATCTCAAATAGCGGAGTATGACAGAACGAGTTGCGACAACACCGGGGCTGTTCCCGTTGCCCGACGCGGCAAAAGACCAGCTTTCGGACCTCAAGGGCCACCAGAAACACGATCTGATCTCCGGCACCGAGGGCGGCGAGATCGCGGCGGCCTACAAGCAGTATCGCACTGAAGTCATCGACGAACAGCAGTCTGCTGGACTCGACCGTATCGTCGAAGGCCAACTCCGCTGGGACGACATGCTTGCGCATCCGCTGACGACCCACGAGAACGTCGACCCAAAAGGGATCGTTCGCTACTACGACAACAACAACTTCTACCGCGACCCTGTGGTCGAAGGCGAACTCACGTTCTCGGGCGACGTGGCCGGCGAGCTTGAAGCCGCAAGCGAACACGTCGACAGCGGCTCGCTGCAGGCCGTCCTCCCGGGTCCGTACTCACTGTTTGATCTGGCGACCGACGACTACTACGGCGACGACGCCGACTTCTTCGAGGCTATCTCCGAGTTCCTCGGCGGCGAAGTCGACGCCTTCCCCGAGCA
>CAZOOU010000280.1:0-1949 GCA_964581495.1 uncultured Haloferacaceae archaeon | reverse complement strand
GCCGACCTCCGCGTCGACGGCGGCGCGGTCAAAAACAACTTCCTCTGTCAGCTCCAGGCCGACATCGTCGATACCAACATCGTCCGCCCGGTGGTCGACGAAACGACGGCGTTAGGCTCTGCCTACGCGGCCGGTCTCGCCGTCGGCTACTGGGAGACAGTCGACGAACTCCGCGACAACTGGCAGATTGACCGCGAGTTCGACCCTGATCCGGAGGCCGACTACACCGACGAGTTCGACCGCTGGCACGACGCCGTCGACCGCTCGATGGACTGGGCCCAGTCGACCGACGAGTAGCTCCCGCAGCCAAGCTGTCGCTGGCGGTCACACTCATGGACGCGGTTTCTTTTTTATACTGTGGCGAACCGCGAGAACAGCAAAAACAATACAACCAGCGGGTAGAACAGCAGTCGGAGAGATTCAGTCGAGTCGGGCTTCGATGAGATCCGTGAGATCCTCACGGAACGCGTCGACGTCGATCTCTTCGAGCACTGGGACAAAGAAGCCCTCGACGAGCATGTTGCGGGCCGTGTTCGGGTCGATCGATCGGGAGGTCATATAGAGGAGTTCCTCTTGGTTGACCTGACCAACCGTCGCCGAGTGGCTGGCTTCGGTGTCGTGGTTTTTAATGATGAGTTTGGGTGAGGCGTCGGCCTCCGACTCATCCGAGAGCATGAGCGTGTTCTCACGCTGGTAGGAACTCGTGTTCCACGCGCCCTCGCCGACGTCCTGGACGCCCTCGTACACCGATCGAGCAACGTCGTCGAGCACGCCACGGGTGACGAGATCTGCGGTTGTGTGTTCGGCGCGGTGCCAGACACGGGCGTTGACATCGAGGTGCTGGTCTTCGTGGCCGAAGAAGGCACCGACGATCTTCGTCTCCGAGCCGTCGCCGTCGAGTTGCGTCTCGACGTCCGAGCGAGTGAGCCGTGAACCGATGTTGCCCTCGATCCAGTTGGCGTTGGCGTAGGTGTCGGTCACCGCACGCTTGAGCGTGACGTGGTAGGTCTCTTGGTCGAGGTTCTGCAGCGAACCGAACTGGACGTAGCTGTTTTCGCCAGCGGCGACCTCAACGATGTTGCTGAAAAAGCGATCTCCGTCGACGTCTGCGCCCGATTCAATCGATTCGAGGATCGTCGCGGAGGCCGATTTCTCGGTGATGACCAGCGTCTGGCTGAACAGCGACCGGGAGTTCATCTCGGCGCGGATCGTGATATCCTCGGCGTCGACACCCTCCGGGACGTAGACGACCGTCCCCGTTGTAAACAGCGCGGCCGACAGCGCGGTCAGATAGTTTTCTTCGGCGTCGACAATTGTGCCGAAGTGTTCGCGGACGAGCTCCTCGTGCGAGTCGAGCGCCTCGACAAACGAGAGTACCTCGACGCCCTCAACGTCTGCGCGTTCGGTTTCGTCGGACTGATCGAGCGGATCGACGAGCGCTTCGAAGTCCAGGCTTTCGAGATCCGTCCAGCGGCGGCCGGGTGTGTTGATGACATCCGGCAGCTCAAGCTCGTCGAGCGCTTCGAGCGCCCCAAGCCGGTGTTCGAGCAGCCACTCTGGCTCGCCGCGAGCCTCGGAGATCTCTTCGACCGTCTCGGCCGAAATGGAGGCTGGTACCTGCACGCTCATCCGAGCGAGCCCTCCATTTCGAGTTCAACGAGGCGGTTGAGTTCGACCGCGTACTCGATTGGCAGTTCTTCGGTGAGCGGCTCGATGAAGCCCGACACAATCATCTGTTTGGCGTCGTCGTCATCCAGACCACGCGACTGCAGATAGAAGATGTCCTCGTCGCCGATCTTGCCGACGGTCGCCTCGTGGGCGACGTCGACTTTCGACTCGTTGATCTCCATATACGGCATCGTGTCCGACGTGGACTCGTTGTCGAACATCAGCGCGTCACACTCGACTGCTGTCGATGAGTTTTCCGCGCCGTCTGCGATGTGGACCAG
>CAZOOU010000279.1:0-1971 GCA_964581495.1 uncultured Haloferacaceae archaeon | reverse complement strand
ACGCATCGTTGCCGTAGACGAGATCGAACGTCTCGTTGAGCATGCGTTCGAGGCTTTCGACGTTCTTCCGGCGAAGCTCGCCGCGAAGATCGCCGTACATCGCCTCCAGTTGCTCGGTTTCGTCGTGGACGGCTTCGAGCTTGTCGACACGGTCGGCCAGCGCCTCGCGGTCGGCTTTGAGCTCTTCCAGTTGGCTGATGTCGGCCTTGATGCCGCCGATGGCGTTTTGGAGTTCGTCGCGTTGTTCTCTGAGCGCGGTGAGTTCCTCGTCGACATCTTCGAGATAGCTTTCGGCTTTCTGTTTTCGCTTGCGGGCGGTTTCGACGGCTGCTTCGTCGAACTCGTCGGTGAGTTCGTCGCGCCGCTCGCGCTTGTCGGCCAACCACTCGCGGCGGTCGGCGTTGCGCTCGGCCAGCGACTCGCGGCGTTCGGAGAGGCGCTCGATCTCGCTGGTGAGCTCGTCGATCCCCCCGCGGAGCCGCTCGAGATCGTCGAGCCGTTCGATTGCATCGGTGATCTCTTCGCGCCGCTCGCTTTGCGTCTGGATCTCCTCGCGGGTGTCGACGGCCTCTTCGCGTTTCTGTTCGGCTGCCTCACGGCGGTCGACAGCCTCGCTGCGTTTCGTTTCGGCCGTCTGGCGGTTCGTTGCAGCCGTCTCGCGCTTTTCGGTGGCTGTCTCTCGGTTGGTTTCGATCCGTTCGGCCAGTCGTTCGCGGTCGGCTTCGAGGTCGTCGAGCGTTGCTTCGGCTTCGACGAGTTCCGTCGCGTCGTCGAGTTTTGTCTCGATCTCTGCGCGCTCTGCTTGCAGCTCGTCGAGTTCGGCCTCAAGCGTCGCTACTTTCTCGCGCTGGTCGTCGATTCCGGTGACGTGTGGGGCATCGTCGACCGGCTGGCCGCAGGTCGGACAGTTACCCTCGGCCAGGAGCTCTTCGGCCTCCGCAATCGACGCTTCGAGGCTCTCGCGGGTGGCTCTGGTTTCGGCCAGTCGCTCGCCGACAGTCTGGCGGCGATCCTGTACCTGCTGGCGGTGGGCGGTTGCCTCGCCGACCTCGACTGGCGTCCCCTCGAATTTGGCCCGAAGCGTCGACTGTTCGTCGGCCAGCTCCTCGCGTTTCTGTTCGGCTTCGTCGGCTGCCTGTTCGGCTTCGTCGGCTGCCTGTTCGGCTTCGTCGGCTGCCTGTTCGGCTTCGTCGGCCGCGGTCTCTAACTCGTCGGCCGTCGATTCGAGATTCTCGGCCTGGTTCTCGAAGCCGGTCGCCCGCACCCGGAGATCCGAGATCTCCTCGCCGACTTCCTCGCGGCGGTCGACGAGCGTCGATTTCCGGTCGGCAATCGCCTCAGCTGTCGCCTCGTCGAGTTCGGTTTCCGCAAGGAGGTCGGCGAGGTCGGCCTCGCGTTCGTCGCGCGTTTCGCGTGCCGTCCGTCGACGATCGCCGAGCTCGTCCCGCTCGGTGGCCGTCTGGCTAATTTCGCTTTCGAGCTCCTGGATTTCGGCTTCCAGCTCTTGGATTTCGGTCTGGTGTGATTCGTACGCCGAAAGCGTCTCGCTGGCCTCATCGCGTGCAGTTTCTGCCTTCTGTCGCTGCTGTTCGTAGTTGTCGATCTCGCTTTCGACATCTCCAAGGTCGCTTTCGCGCTCGTTGAGCCGTTCGTGGAGGTTCTGTGACTCCTTGGCCTGGATTTGGTCGTCGACAGTCTCAAGCGAGCCACGTGCGGCAGTCAACACGTCCTCGACGCCGAGCCGAGCCTGACCTGCCCGATCACGGTAGGTTTCGAGCATCCCCAACTGTAGCAGGTCGTCGAGCATGTCTTGGCGCTGCTGTGGGGTGGCGTTGATTAGCTTGTTGACCTCGCCTTGGCGGACGTACGCACAGTTGACAAACGCCTCGCTGTCCATCCGCAGCAGCTCGGTTATAAACTGCCTCACCGCCCGCGCGCCGTCGCGCGAAACTGGCTCGCCGCTGCCGTCGT
>CAZOOU010000278.1:0-1976 GCA_964581495.1 uncultured Haloferacaceae archaeon | reverse complement strand
AAAGGCACTGGGCCACGACGACGCGAACAGTCGTCGACGGTAGGCAAGCGACTCACCGATTAAGTAGCCCGCGGTCAAACAACCGACAAATGAGCTACAACGACGAGATCGCCCGCCTGTTGGTGGAGTTCGCCGACCGCCTCGAAGCAACGGGCGTCGAGTACAAGCCCAACGCCTACCGCCGGGCGGCCGAAAACATCGCCGACCACCCCGAACCGATCGACCAGCTCGCAGCCACCGGCCAAGACGAGGTCGAAAAAATCGACCGCGTTGGTGACGCCATCGCCTCGAAAGTCGTCGAATACTTCGAGACGGGCGGGATCAGCGAACTCGTCGACCTTCGCGAAGAACTCCCAGTCGACATGGCCGCACTCACCAGCGTCGAGGGTGTCGGCCCCAAAACAGTCGGTAGCCTCTACGAGGAACTCGGCATCACCGATCTCGACGAACTCGAAGCCGCCGCTGAAGCCGGCGAAATTCAGGATATCAAGGGGTTTGGCGCAAAAACCGAGCAGAACATTCTCGACAATATTCCGTTTGCCCGCCAGAGCCAACAGCGCGAACGACTCGGTGAGGCTCGTCCAATCGCTGACTCGATTCTGGGCTATCTCGAAGCAGTCGACGCCGTCGACCGCCTCGAAGTCGCCGGCTCGATCCGGCGGTGGAAAGACACGATCGGAGACGTCGACGTGCTCGTCGCCAGCGAGGACAACGAAGCTGTCGTCGAGGCCTTTACTGACTGGAACGAGGCCGACGACATCATCGAAGCCGGCACGCACAAATCCAGCCTCCGGGCCGACGACGTGCGGGTCGACCTCCGCGTGGTGGTCCCCGAGGAGTTCGGGTCGGCCCTCCAGTACTTTACCGGCAGCAAGGACCACAACGTCCGACTTCGGAACGTTGCGATCGCCCAGGAGAAAAAAGTCAACGAGTACGGGATTTTCGACGTGTCGGAGCTGGATGATCCCGAGGATTCGACTGCAGAAGACGCCCGACGCGAGGGGGTTCGACTCGGCGGCGAGACCGAGGCCGAGATGTACGACGCGCTCGGGCTTGAGTGGATACCGCCGGAACTCCGCGAGGACACCGGCGAGATCGATGCTGCCGCCGAGGGCGCGCTCCCCGATTTGGTCGACCAAGCGGCAATCGGCGGCGAGCTCCACACTCACACCGACTGGTCAGACGGCCGGTACACCATCCGCGAGATGGCCGCCGCGGCCGCCGACTTCGGCTACGAGTTCCACGCGATCACCGACCACGCCGCGGGCGCGGGCATTATCGAATCCATCGGCCTCAGCGACGATGACCTCCGCGAACAACGCGACGAAATCGAGGCCATTCGAGACGAGGTCGACATCGAACTGCTGTCGGGCGTCGAGACGAACATCGAGGCCGACGGCTCGCTGAGCACGCCGACCGACCTGCTGGCGGAACTCGACGTGGTGGTTGCCTCACCGCACAGCGCGCTGGATCAGGATGCCGAAACCGCCACCGAGCGACTCTGTGAGGCAATCAGAGAGCCGACGGTCGACATCATCGGCCACCCCACCGGCCGGATGATCAACA
Organism: uncultured Haloferacaceae archaeon; assembly: GCA_964581495.1. Taxonomy (GTDB): domain Archaea; phylum Halobacteriota; class Halobacteria; order Halobacteriales; family Haloferacaceae; genus Halohasta. The sequence continues at coordinate 410 of CAZOOU010000278.1, read as the reverse complement.
GCCGCGAGGGACTGGCCGTTGATTTCACCGCGCTTGCGAAGTGTGCGGCCGCCCACGACACCGCCTTGGAGGTCAACGCCAACCCCCTCCGATTGGACCTCCACGGCGAGGCCGTCCGGGCGGTCGTCGACGCCGGCGGGACGATTGCGATCAACACCGACGCCCACGGACCGGGTGCGTTCGAGAACATGCGCTACGGTGTCCAGACCGCAAAACGAGGCTGGGCAGAGAAAGCGGACGTACTCAACACCTGGTCGACAGAAGAGCTGCGGGCGTTTCTCGACTGAACAGCCCTATCGGGACTGCCACTCATCGCAGGCGTCCATATCGTCCATCAGTTCGTCGTGGAGCCCGCAGTAGGGCCGGATTCCGGTGTCGGTCCGGACGTATTTGAACTCGACACAGCTGCC
>CAZOOU010000277.1:0-1981 GCA_964581495.1 uncultured Haloferacaceae archaeon | reverse complement strand
AGATCCGCAAACGTCACCAACAGGCCGAGCAGCCAGCCGAGCGGAACCGCAAGCCCGAACCACATCAGCGCGTAGCCGATCCCCTCAAGTGCGAACTGCTGGCGGAGGACCTCGTTGAGTCCGCCGACAACGAGGATCGTATCGAGAATCCAGATCGCCAACTGCTCGCTGCCAGGGAAGATGACCTGGCCGAGCGACGGCGAGTAGAGTGCGGCAACCACTGGCGGCAAAAACAGCGCGGTCATCCCCGAGGGGTAGGCAAGCAGGATACTGGTGACTCGCCCGCCGATCCGCGAGAAGAACACGGCGGCGGCCGCTGCAATGGTTGCAACAACGCTGGCTGCAAACACCGCGGTAAACCCTTCGAACGAGAGTTGGACGCGTGCAACTGCGGTTAATGCACCCCAGACGACAACCGAAAGGAGGATGACACCGACGACACCGAGTCGCGTGCCAGCGCTGTCGAGTTTGGCTGCATAAAACCGGGTTGCAAACCCGACCAGCAGGAGGGGGTAGCCAATCAGTACGGGGAGGACTCCGAGTGCAGCCCACAGATAGTAGCCGGTTTTCTGTGGGCCCGTTTCGGGTTTCCATTTGCCGAGGACGTGGCCCGGGTTGAGTTGGCGGGGAAAGATAACCTCCATCCACGTCTCATGCAGGCGTGTGATGTCGATTTGGACCGCGCCTATCAGCCCTGGTGATCGACGTTCCATTTGTTGCTACTGATTGCCCGGAGAATGTGAACTTTGTGTTCGTCGACTGATCCGTTTTCGAGAGGTTTGGCGTCGACGCTCACTCCCAGGGGCCGAAGTCGGGGTCGACACAGCGGCCATCGTCGGCAATCGAATCAATGCGGTCCAACTCACTGTCGCTGAGCGTTAGCTCCAACGAATCGTAGTTGTCGCGGATGTGGGCCTCGGTGGCGGCTTTCGGGATCGCCACACAGCCGCGCTGGCGAAGCCACGCCAGACTCACCTGTGCGGGGCTCACTTCATGGCTGCCGGCGATCTCTCGGAGTTCGGGGACGTCGAACACGTCGCCACGAGCCAGCGGCGAGTAGGCAACAAGGTCGACGCCCGTCTCCTCGCAGAGCGCTCGAAGCTCCGGTTGTTTAAATAGGGGGTGACACTCGACCTGGTTGGCGACGATCGGGGCCTCGCTGATCTCGATGGCGTCGCGGAGCTGGTCGGGCTCGAAGTTGCTGACGCCGACTGCTTCGGTGAGGCCTCGGTCGGCCACCTCGTCGAACGCCGCCAACGTTTCGGTGGGGTCGTACTCGCCGGCCGGCCAGTGGACGTACAGCAGGTCGACGCTGTCGACGCCGAGCCGCTGGAGGCTTGTTTCGGTGGTTTCGATCACGTCGTCGAACGAGAGGTTGTCGATCCAGACTTTGGTTGCAACGAACACCTCGTCGCGGTCGACGTCGGCGGTGGCGATTCCTTTGCCGACGGCCGATTCGTTTTTGTAGATCTGGGCGGTGTCGATATGTCGGTATCCCAGTTCGAGGGCCGTCCGCACGGATTCTGCACAGCCGTCCGGATCGGTGTTTTTCCAGGTTCCAAGCCCCAACAGCGGAATGCCGTTGGGCGAGTCGTCGACTGGTCGCTCGTCGGGGTCCATACAGCCAATTGGGTCGGTCGGCGAAAAGGGATTGTGGTCGCTGCGGTCGCTCAGTATTTCGGGTCGGCACCCGAGATTTCGTAGATGTCGTCCATAATCTCGTCACGAACCGACTGCCAGGCCGGAAAGCCCGCGGGGGTGGCGGGATACCGCTCGTAGTGGTCGGCTAGCTCGCCGGCTTTGGTGCGGACTTTCGCCAGCTGGATCAGTTTCTCCCAGTGGCCGTACGTATCCTTGATCGTCCGGAGCTTGAGCGACAGCGGCATCGGGCCGGTGTCTTTGCCCGACATCGCGTCGGCGAGATGTTGGCCCGGCACCGCCGAGACGATCTCGGTGAGTTCGTCGACGTCGTGGGCGGTCC
>CAZOOU010000276.1:0-2014 GCA_964581495.1 uncultured Haloferacaceae archaeon | reverse complement strand
GAGGGACATGGCCCACATCGAAGCTACCGAGCAGTCGTCGACATCATCAAGTCGATGGGGTTGTCCACGGCAGTCGAACGGAACGCTCTCGGTGCCGTTCGACTACTCGGCGAAGCTGAGGCGTCAGTCCACGGCGTATCGCTCGATGAGATCCAGTTCCACGAGGTCGGCGCGGACGACGCTATCGCCGACATCGTTGGTGCGGCACTGCTGGTCGACGACCTCGGCGTCGACCGGATCGTCACAACCCCCCTTTCGGTCGGTGGCGGCCACCGCGAGATGAGCCACGGTACCTACCCGATTCCCGGCCCAGCAGTCGTCGAAATCGCCGAGCGCGCCGACTGGTCGATCCAGGGCGGACCGCTCGACGCCGAACTGTTGACACCGACCGGCGCGGCGATTATGGCACAGCTCGCCGACGGCGTCGACTATCTCCCCGAACTGTCAGTCACACAAACGGGTTACGGTGCGGGCGGATTTTCGTTCGAGACGCATCCCAACGTGCTCCGAGCGACGGTCGGCGACGACGGCGGTCGACTCGCGCGCGAATCGATCACTGTACTTGAGACGAACCTCGACGACGCCTCGCCTGAGCTGCTCGGCGGGCTACAGGACACGCTCGCTGCGGCGGGCGCACGAGACGTGTCGATTCTGCCAGTTACGATGAAAAAATCCCGGCCGGGCCATCTCGTCAAAGTGATCTGCAAGCCAGAAGACGCCGAACGCGTCGCCCACCGGTTGGCGCTCGAAACCGGGACGCTCGGAATCCGCGAACACGGCGCGGGCCATCGGTGGACCGCGAACCGGCGAATCGAGCCCGTCGACCTCACAATCGACGGCGAACAGTACACTGTCGACGTGAAAATAGCCAGCACAACCGACGGCGACGTGTACGATGTCAGCACCGAGTACGACGACGCGGCCGCCGTCGCCACCGAAACTGGTCGACCGATCGCCGAAATCATGCGTCGGGCAGAAACCACGGTTCAGTCGTTTGACGACGACTAAATTCCGGACGGTAGTGAGTGCCGACGTTTGTTCAGCGTCGACGCCTTGGCCTCACTTGTCGTCTTCGGCAGTTTCATCTTCGGTTTGACCGTGGGGCGGGTCGATCTGCTCCATTTCGGCGTCGCTTCCGGCCTCCCGCTCGGCGTGGTCCGTTTGGGCTTCGTCATCCGCAGTGGGTTCGACACCGGCTGGCTCGTCGGCTTCCGCCTCGTCGATCGTCTCAGTAATCGTTTCTTGCTCGTCGTCGGCTTCGGTTCCAATTTCGAGCCCGCCGGCTGCCTGCTCGGCGTCATGATCGGCCGTCGACCATTCGATCTCGAACTCGATTTCGTACTCCGTTTCGTCGTCTTCGGTTTCGGCTTCGATTTCGATTTCGAACTCCGATCTCTCGGGGACTGTGAGTTCCACCTCGTCAGTGTCGGTGCTGAACGTGACCGCGCCGTCGGCCTCCAATCCGTCGGCGAACTGCCGGAAGTAGGCCGCAATCGTTGCTCTGTCTTGGGCACCTTCGATCGAAAGCAGTGTCTCTTCGCTCATAGCTACCGTTTCGCACGCCGTCCGTATCAGTCTGTGTGGCCCTCAGTCGACCAGTCACCGATCCTGAAGCATCTGTTTGGCACTCCGCCTCGCGGCGAGACCGAGGGGCTTTTGCGCCAACCGCGCAAGCACCGACTGTGAGCGAGTCAGTTTCGACCGGCTGTGGGGCACTCGATGAACTGTTGGGTGGCGGCTTCGAGCGCGGGACAGTCACCCAACTGTACGGCCCGCCAGCATCAGGTAAAACCAACATCGCCCTCTCCGCGGCAGTTGGGGTTGCCGTCGAGGGGAATGCAGCCCTCTATATTGATACGGAAGGACTTTCTGTCGACCGGTTTCAGCAACTCATCGAAGCAGCCTCCGACGAGCCAATCGAGGAGGTCGCCTCCCGACTCATTATCAGCGATGCGGTCGACTTCGACGAACAACAGGAGGCCGTCCGGGATGCCGCCGAGTTCGCCGAGCGCGT
>CAZOOU010000275.1:0-2014 GCA_964581495.1 uncultured Haloferacaceae archaeon | reverse complement strand
TGTGTCGTCTGTCGTCATGCAACCCCCTCTGTTTCAGGTGGAACCGATAGCACGTGAATCAGTAAACCGATCGGAGGAACCCTCAAACGTGGTGTTCCGTTCGTTCGGCCAGTGCTATCGTGTCCAGATGATGCAGACGAAGCAGAGGAACAGCGAGTACAAAAACGTTCTCCCTTTGGTCGGCACCACTAGTTGTCTTTTTGGTCGGTTCCACTCGTGTTTTTACGGTGTCTGTTCGAGCGAGGGACGGGCCGAGGGTGTGTCCGAAGGATTTTCGACGACGTATCGGTCCGGAAGATCCGGTTCGGGTTCTCTGCCAACCGTAAACAACCGTTCGGTAAGCGTGAGCTCCTCGGTTGCCGGGCTCGGTTTGGCGACCGGCTGGTATTCGATGGCGACGCCGTCGGCTTCGGGTGCGATCCGAACCGCAGTCAGCTGGTATGAGGGATAAAAGACGGGTGGGAGGATGCCGATAATCCCATCACGACGGTGGAGTCGCTTGAGCCACGTCCCCGTGTTAACGAGCACGCCGCCGTCGACGGTAGCTGTCGACGGGCGGTGAGTGTGGCCATAGCAGAAAATCGTGGTCTCCGGGTCCGCCGCGAAGACGTCGCTTGCGGCCTCTTGGTAGGGGCCTTCGGTGTCGACAGTGAGTTCGGTCTCGAAGACGCCAAACCGGTTGACTGTTTTGCGGATATCCCGCCGGAGGAAGTAGAACGGAATCCCCACGAGCAACAGGAGACCGGTGACTGCGACGTTGATACTCAACAGGAACCAGGCGGCTGTCCCGGCCGCGCCGAACCGGCTCAGGAAGGCTTCGGTCTGGTCGACCGGCATCGACCAGACGCCGACGAGATCGAGTCCCGCCAGCACCGCGAGAATCGCACTGATGTTGAACAGCAACAAAAACGGAACCAACGAGTAGCGGATAATCGGATTCATCTCCCGGTAGAAGTATTTCGACAGCATCCAGATCGGCATCCGTTCGGTGGGTGTGACCGCCTGGACGTCCTTCAGCCAGTTGTAGCGGCCGCGGTCAGAGAGTTGGCCTGCACGGCTCGTGATGAGCGTGTTGTAGTAGTAGCCAAGCGGGGTCGCGTGGGGGTTGCCCCAGTCGTCGATCCGGTTGTTGTCGTCCTGTTGGTGGCCGTGTTCGAAATGGATCGCCTGGTCGCCAACCCGTCGTTTGATCGATGGATCTTGGACGAGATCGACGTTGTAGTCGGCGAGTCGGTCGACGTATTCGTCGTAGGCCGCCAGCTCGTGGTCGTGGTTGCCCGGCAGGAGTGTGATCTGGATGTTCTGGCCGGTTGCTCGGAGCTGATCGAACAGTTCGGGGTAGGTTGCTTCGAGCACGTCGAACTTTTCGATCCCCTCGACGGTCGTAAACTCCCACAGCCCGAATGCATCGCCGTTGATAACGAGTTCGGCGTTCTCGTCTGTCGACGCTAACTCCTCGAGAAACGCCAGCAACTCGTCGAGAAACTCGACGTTCTCGAGTTGTTCATCACCGCCGATATGTAGGTCGCTGATAACGTAGTAAACCCGGTCATCGGCGTTATCTGTCATTGGTGACTGTATTCAGGTTGAACAGTAAAACGGTTGTCCTCCAAGCGGTCAGAGATGGCGGGTTCCAGTGGCCGATGGTAGTAGCGATTTTTGATCTGGTCGATGTTTCTCGATGTTTACATGTCTCGGTGATGACGGTCTAGCCCCCCACCCCTTTGTTTCGACTGGAACCGAACAAAAGGGTGGGGCCGGTAGCGAACGGCTAGTTGTCGACAGGAATCTTTATAACACTACCACAACAACCAAACCCGTACGGCAGCACAACAGCTTCTACAGGTTATTTTATTAGTTGTATGAAATAGAATATAGTCTAGTAATTATCTAGTTCCAGCTTGATGTGGCTGGTCGACTCCACGGCTGTGGGTGTTCCACCCGAAACGAAGGGGTGGGGGTGTTGGTGTAGGGTTCGTCGACAGGGCCACCAGTTATCACACATCGTGAATAT
>CAZOOU010000274.1:0-2034 GCA_964581495.1 uncultured Haloferacaceae archaeon | reverse complement strand
CGGCGATTGCGGGGCTGACGACGATGCGGGAGTACGGCATGTTCGAGGCGTGGGATCTCGAACAGCGCGGCCAGCGGCGCTCGCATGCACCGATTCCGGGCGGCTCGGTGACGGGCCGACCGAACCCTCGGCGAGCACGCGAGCCCGAAACGGAGCCGACCGCCGCGAGTGGTCGACCGACCGAGAGCAGCCGACCGGACGCTAGCACGAGACCCGGTGGCTCCGGCGAGGACGACGACAGCCAGCCACACAGCCGGCGGCCGTCTCGCAGTCGTCGGCCAACAGCGGCCGACCGAGAAACGTCCGAGGAACCGGCCGACCGGCCAGACGAACAGGAGTCCGAACGCCACACCGGTCGACAGTGAGTACTTGGTAGTCAGTCCCTCCGTCCGTCAGCGATGACAGCAGTTCAATGAGAAACCACTGCGTTCTTACTCATCGAACACAGTATCTCCGCTACAGAGGGTATGACACTCCCGAACCGAGCAGCCGTCTCTCGCCGTGAGTATCTCAAGGCAGCCGTCGCTGTCGGCGGGACCACAGGGTTATCGGCCTGTCTCCAAGAACTCGACAGCGACGACCGAGACGTGCCAACCGGCGATCCGGGCACCCGACCCGACCGCCAGCACGCCTGGAACGACGTGCTCGCTGTCGACGACTACGGACATATTCAGCCGCCAGCACACCACGTCGTGCTCGCGGTCGACCTCGTTGGGAGGCCGGATTCGGCCGCCCGCGAGCAGGTCGAAACCGCTTTTGAGTCGCTGGAGCGTGCCTACGCGTACGACCCGGCTGGACTGCTGTTTACCGTCGGCTACGGGCCGTCATACTTCGAGACAGCGGGGGTCGACTCGCCGATCCCCGAGCCCGAAGCTCTGACGGGATCGGAATCACCGGAGTTGGATCGCTTTGACGGTCTCATCCATTTCGCAAGCGACGATCCGTCAGTCGTGCTTGAAGCCGAGGAGGCGCTGTTTGGTGAACTCGAAGAACCGAACGGCGTTGCGATGGAGGCGACGCTTTCGGGTGTGTTCGAGCGAACCGAGCCACGGCGAACCGGCTTCGTCGGAGAGGGGTTGCCGGCGCAGTTCGCCGACGAAATCGGCGGCGTGCCCGAAGAGATGTCCGACGACGCCCCGTTTTTCATGGGATTCAAATCCGGCTTCCCGAACAGCCAGGCTCCGGAAGGTCGCGTAACGATTCAGGAGGGCCCCTACGCGGGCGGGACCACAACACACATCGAATCACTGGACATCCAACTGGGGACGTGGTTCGAACAGGACGACCACTTCCTGCGCGTCGCCCAGATGTTCAGCCCCGACCACGCCAAAAACGAGCGCGTGCCCGACATCGGCGACGAGCTGGGATCGACAACCGAGATCGAACAGCAGGTCGACCGGACGGCCGCGGATGCCCGCAGCGAGGGGATCGTCGGCCACGCTCAAAAGGCCGCACGAGCACGCGATGAAGACGGAACCCCGCCGCTGTTGCGCCGGGATTTCAATACGGTCGACAACGAGTTTCCGGGGCTGCATTTCCTCTCTCATCAGCGATCGATTGCGGAGTTCATCCGTGTCCGAGAGGCGATGGCCGGCGAGGATCTCGCCGGCAGCGGTGTCGGCCAGAGTCACAACAACGGGATTCTCCAGTACATCTTCGTCAACCGACGCGGCAACTTCATCGTCCCGCCACGGGACAAACGTGCACTGCCAGACGAGTGAATTTTCAATACACCTATCCGATACAACCAATGACGCGGAACGATACGCTGAAGACCGATTTGAATCGCTACTCACGACGCCAGGTTCTCGCGGCCGGGACGGTGGCTGCCGCCGCCATCGCCGGCTGTACTGGCTCCGACGAGCCGGCCGGCGATGATGAGTCCGGCGAGACGGCGGATACTGAGCCTCCTGAACAGGCCCAGCCGAATGTCGAACTCGTCGAAAACCCGCCGGACGTGGTGTACAAACCAACCCACGAGGAGGGGATGGTCATGGAGCCACGGATTCAGGCCGGCGACTACACGCTGTTGCC
>CAZOOU010000273.1:0-2037 GCA_964581495.1 uncultured Haloferacaceae archaeon | reverse complement strand
AGCGCCGATTCGTTCGGCAAGGCCTACCAGAAAGCCCAGGATTCGACCGGCAAACCACTGCCGCTGTCGGGTGTCGTCGCCATTGATCTGTCGGCCGAAACGTTCCCTGACCCGGACAGCGAGGCTGGCGAAGCCCTCGTCGAAGGGTTCGGCGAGTTTTTCGAGTTCTGCGAAGCCGTCGACCTCGTCGAGGCCGCCCGGTCGGGCGAGGTCGATCTGATCGTCTCGCGGGACCGCAACCTGCTCGAAGTGGCTGTCGAAGAGGAGATCACCTACTTTTCGACTGCGGCCAGCGCGAAGGCCGCCCTCGAAGCACTCCGTGCAGCCGACGAACCGATTGATGTGACATCCATCTCGGACCGACCCAAACAGGTCGCCGAGTGGGGCAGCAACTAACTGACACGTATCTGAGCGGTTGGAAAACGATTTTTTGGGTGGCGAACCCACATGGCGTATGAGTCGAGCCGAGCCACGGGGCCGTGAGACAGGCGTTGCCGAATCACGCCGTCGACGCGTGTTCTACGGCTATGGCTCCTCAACCACTGTCGAAAAGAACGGGTTCGGCCGGTTTCTGGACGACGTCGTCAGGGTGTACGCCGAAGTGTCGGTGTTCGCGCTGCCGGTGTTGCTGTATATTATGGATTACCCGGCCGGCGGCTGGTTCGACGCCAAAGCGACAGGACTGCTCGCCTGGTCAACGATGACGCTTGTCGGTGCGCTGATCCGAGGCGGGTGGCTCCAGCCGCTGTGGACCGACACGCCCGGCTGGGTCAAGTTGACCCCGTGGCTGCTCGCCTTGCGCGTTGGGTATCTGCCAGCTGTGTTGGCGCTCGCCGTGTTCGGCGGACTCTGGGTTGCCGGACTGGCTGGCGGCATTGCGGGCAGCGCGTGGACCGTTGCTGTGGCTACCGGTGGCATAGTGGTGTTTCCGCGCGTTGCCGAACAGTGGCTCGCGTGGACGCGGTCGGGTTAGGTTAGTTTGCCGAGTGCCTCAAAGAAGTCTGCGACGGGGCCGGCAAGTCGGACCGGTGGCTCGGATCTGGAGACGGTTATCTCGCAGGGCACATCGAGTTCGTGGGGCCGTCGACCATCACTGACGACGACGACGTGGTCGGCATCGTCGACTGTCACCGAGACCTCACAGTCGCCAGCGACCACCAGCGGCGGCATTGCGTCCGTGCCGCTCATCTCGTTGATAATCAGCCCGCCAATCGAGGGATGGACCAGGGGGCCGCCCTCGCTGAGATTGTAGGCTGACGATCCGGTTGGTGTGGCGATTAGGATGCCGTCGGCGTGACCGCTCGTGTACGGCGAGCCGTCGACCGCGACATCGAACGTCGCGCCGCCGCCGTGGCCGCGTCGCGGGCCGGTGACGACGATCTCGTTGACTGCCGGGACGCTCTCGAACCGCTCGCAGGTGGCGGCGAGCCGTGGGGCCTCGCGGACCTCGAAGGTGCCCGCCCGGAGTGCCTCGACCTCTCGTTTGACGGCGTCGACGGCGTTTTCGGGTCGAACGGCATTTAAAAAGCCGACCTCGCCGAGGTTGACTCCCAGAATGGGTGTGCCGCCGGCTCCGCGGGCCGCAAACAGAAACGTGCCGTCGCCGCCGATCGAGACGACGAGATCGCAGGCCGAAAACCCCTCGACGGGGCTGCCGACGTCGCGTTCGTCGAGCGCGTCGGCAGTCGACTCGTCGAGTCGGCACGCAACACCCACATCGCGGAGTGCGGTTCGAATCTCGGCGGCAAGCGCGGCTGCCCGGCTGTTGTCCCGCTGGGCGACGATACCGACTTCCATGCAGTCAGATCGAGAGCCGGGATCAAAAGCCCTCCGTCAGGCAGTCTAGCTGACGCGAACATTCATAGTTCCAGATAATCTTGGTGGGGTATGGATCATCAACCGCTGCGAGGGCGTGTGTCTGCGATAGCACGAACACGCAGTCAGGTGGGTGAGACACGATGACCAGCGACTGGTTCGAAAAAGCCATCAGCGAACTCGACGATGGCGAAGCCGACTCCGAGTCGGGCGAACACTCGG
>CAZOOU010000272.1:0-2047 GCA_964581495.1 uncultured Haloferacaceae archaeon | reverse complement strand
ATGAAGAAGATCAAGGCCAAAAAGGAAGAAGAAGAAAAGGCCGAACGCGAGGCCGCCGCCGAAGCAGAAAAAGCGGCCGAATCGGTCAGCGTCAGCAGCGACTAGCGCCGACGCGATCGACCCGCAGTTGCAGTCGATCCGTGATGTTTTGCGGTTCCCTCTCCTCTCGACGGTATGACCAGCCAGTGTCCACGCTGTGAGGGCCCCCGGTTTACCGTCTCGGTTCCGGACGAACTGTCGGCGTACGCCCCGTCGACGGCGATTAGCTGCTGTCAGCAGTGTCTTGCCGTCGACGCTGGCGAGCCAACAGACGTGACTGCCGAACCGCCGTTCGACGCGATTCACACGCGGTTTCCGACAGGCAAGGAAGGCGTTGGACTACTGGTGTTGCTCGACAAACTCGACTCCCTAGCGCTGAACCGCAGCGAGATCGAATCACTCGTCGCGTCTCTCGAATCCAACGGCGTCGATCTGTTTTTGACGCTTGACCGGCTGCTCGACGAGCCTGCGGTCGACCCATATCTCGATCTCGGTCGACGGCGGACACAGCTCGAACAGTTCCTTGATAAATGAAAACGGGGGATCGCATGGAGCGATCAGTGGGGGCACGTTGGAGGCGGGGGACCGCTTACCAGAGGGCACCAGGAGTCTGGTGAGATCAGTAGCGACCGGATAGTCCGTATCGCTACACCCATGCGTTCGCCACGTTGCCCATAGTTATGGGCTGACTACGGCTGTGCGTAGGGAGTGACTTACAGCGGTCTTCTCCGAAGAACGCTGGTAGCTAGTGACTACGAGGGAATATCGAAAAACAAGTCCCGTTAGATTCCGGTCGAATACCGCAGAATACCGGCAACGCCGCCGAAGGCATCAAGCAGCTGTTCGCCTTTCTCGAAGTCCGTCGAGATGAATTTGGTTTCAGTACCGCGCTGTTCGGCAATCTCGATCAGGTGGTCGATGGCGTCCTCGCGTTCGATGACCTCGGCGGCCGAGCCGTCGGCACACTCGTGGTCGGGCGTCTCGTGTCGACGGTCGACCATCTCGAACTCCTCGGTGCCGTCGCAGTCGTAGACCACCACGTCCTTGCGGAGGTCTTCGGAGATCAACAGCCGGTCGACCGAGCCCATCACGAGGTTTTTGCGGGTCGGTTCAAAGCCGTAGGTCGACTCGTTGCCGACGTGGAGTTTCTCGAAAAACTCCTCCATCTGTTTTTTGTCTTTGACGACCTCCTGGTCCGAGAGGACATCGCTGGCGGAGTCGACCAGATCCTTCAGGCCGGATTCGTCGGTGTAGGCGACGTCGAACTTGCCGAGCACCATATCCTGGAGTTCGTGGTGCAGATAGTCGCCATCGATGAACTCGTCTTTGGTCGGGGAGGGACCGCCCACCAGAATACCGTCGAGCTCGTGGCGTTTCGGCACCATCAGATCGTCGGCCATCTCGGCGACCTCCTGATAGAAGTTGTCGATCGCTTCGAGTCGGAGGCGAGCGAAACGCTGGGCCGACTGGCCACCTTTTCGCTGTTTGCCCGGCACAAGCGAGGACGCAGATTTGACCGCTTCGACGCGTTTGCCCTTGAGCCAGCCGACGTTGGCCTCTCGGCGATCCAAGACGATGAGCCCAAACAGCCCCTTATCAAGGAGCATGTTTTCGAGCGGCTCGGTTAGAAAGTCCGAATCACAGTGGTAGCGGAACGACTGGATCGGCTCGGAGGGAGATTCGAGCACACGCGTAACCATATCGGTCTGGCCGCCGCCGCTGTTGACCGCACCCGAAAAGATCACGATGCCGTTCTCCGGTGGGTACGTATCGTAGTACCGCAGGCGGTCCTTGATCGACGTGAGGGCGTCCTGAACGTTGGTCCGGGTCTGTTTGGATTTGATGTTGGCGGCTTCGGAGTGTTCCTGGATGACGTGTTCGACGACGGAGGAGATCTGTTTGTCGTCGGGAATGTAGATCGTGACGAGCTGCGTGCCCGAGCCCTCGTACTCCTGGAGCTCTTCGATGACCTTGCGGAACTCGTATTTCCGGCGGTCCTCGCTGGGTT
>CAZOOU010000271.1:0-2053 GCA_964581495.1 uncultured Haloferacaceae archaeon | reverse complement strand
ACAGAGTGCAGCGACAATAAGGCTAACATCAAAGAGGATTGGGATTGCGCGCTCCATTATTTGATCTGAGTGATGAGTTCGTTGTCCTCGGTGAACTCGTAGCCGATCGTGCGGAACCGCTCGCGTGCGGTCTCGACATCAACCTCGCCGTCAGTTCCGAGAAACGGTACTTCTGGGTCGGCGTCGGTGGTGTCGGTCCACCGCAACGAGTCAGACACCCACTCGGTTTCGGCCAGGAGGCTTGCAACCGGCACGCCATGGCCGTCGAACTGGTCGTCGACGATCGCGGATTTGTCGACCAGTTGGGCGATCAGTCGGCGCACGTTCGGGTTCCGCAACGGTTGTCGACGGGTGTTGAAGCCGAGATGATAAAACCCGTTCGACCGGTGTTCGATCAGTGCCATATCCGCCCCCGACTCGATCTCCCCGGTAACCCACGGGCGGAGTCGGGCGACCGTCGCGTCGACCTCTCCGGCAGTCAGTAGCTCGAGGGCAGCGTTGTCCGAACCAACTGCCTCGACAACCACTTGCTCGAATGGTGGCTCGCCGTACCCCTCCGGTGGTGGCTCGAACGGCTCGGTGGCTGTGGTTTCGGTGACGGTAGTTGGTGTGGTCTCGTTCGGTGTGGTGTCGGTGTCGTCAGTCGACCCGTCCGACTCATCTTCGGGATCGAGCGACCGCCACAGGAAGTGGTCTTCGAACAGCGAGAACTCGACGACATCGCCGTCTTCCTCGTCGAACTGAATCGGGCCGCTGCCGATCGCCTCAGTGTTGGCGGTTCGCAGCGCGACTGTCGTTTGGCCGCTGCGACCGATCGACCGATCGATTCGCGCTCGGTCTCTCCAGATCTCCGCCGGCAGAATCGGAACCGTCAGTGCCCGCTCGGCGACCGCGCGTGTCGTCTTGGTAAACGTGATCCGCAGCGACCGGGAGTTTTGGACCTGTACGTCGTCGACCAGCGAAACCCGGCCCCGAAACCGTTCGGACGGAATCGGCCGAACTGCCGAGCCGAGCGCCGTATCCCGGAGGAACTCGTACGTAAAGTCCACGTCGAACGCAGTCAGTGGATCACCGTTGTGGAATCGCAGTCCATCACGGAGTCGGACTGAAACCGCAGGCCGATCCCCGGTTTCGTCCCACTCGTACTCGCGGGCCGCCCACGGGATGTACTCACCACCGTCTTTGACGGCAAGTGAATCGTACAGCAGATCGACCAGCGAGTCTTCCTGGCTGTAGCTCGCCGAAATCGGGTTTCTGTTCGCGGTGATGTCGTCGTTAACCACTGCCAGCCCCAACGTTCCAGGCTCGTCGCCGGTTGGCGACAGTTTCAGTAGGTTGTGTGGGCGCGTCGGGGCGTCTTCGTTCCAGCTGTCGGCCTCGAACGTATCCGTCCGAACCGCTGTCAGGAGGTCGGGAGCGACAAGCGGGCTGCAGGGTTGGGTTCGAGCCAGCAGTCTCTGGAGATCGTCGACGGCAGTCGCCCGCGTCTCGCCGGCGGTCGTCCGCTGGCTATCCAGCAGATCGTCACAGCCGAGATGGGTAAAGCCGAACGGGTTCTGCCAGCCGATTTCCGAATCGAACGTCGACCGAAACAGCGGGTAGAGCGCATCCGGATCCGGGGGTCGTGTGCACGGCAGCTGTCCAACGTAGATGTCGAAATCGTGGTCGACCAACACGGACTCCGAAAGGTTTCGGGCGTCTGTGAGCGTCAGCGAGGTGTTGATGCCGACGGCGTCGAGGTTCTCTCGGAGATGGTTGGCGATCCGGACGCCGAACGGATCGATGTCGGCCGGTAGCGTCGCAATATCGAGCGTAAGTTGGCTTCCGTCGTCTCGGCCGATAACACGGCCCACACAGCCGGCACTCGCAGCTGCTGTAGCGGCCGTCGCTCCAGCCAGGAGTCGACGACGCGAAAGTCGTGGGGGCCGAGTAGAACCTGTCATCAGTGACTGAAATCCGTCTGTCTATGGCTGTTCGGCCGAGCGGATATAATAACACTACGATACGATCCGTTTTCTATTAGAATTCGTGACTACAGGTAGCCAAACAGTGG
>CAZOOU010000270.1:0-2064 GCA_964581495.1 uncultured Haloferacaceae archaeon | reverse complement strand
GGACAGCGCCCTCAACGCTGCGCCGTTGGCCTGGCTTGGCTACCCACGCTCGTGGTGTGTTTTGTACGCTTTCGCGTACTCATCTATTCCCCTGCCCCCATTAAAAGCCCTTCTTTTTGCGGCTCCCTGTGGCGTGGGTTGCCATATGAAGATCGCTGCCGGCGGGCGGTTTTTGGGTTCAGGCTGTGTCGACTTTCGATTCAGGCTGCATCGAGTTTCGGTTCGGACTGCGTCGACAGCTGTGGGTGTCGTGGACGGTCGACGACGACGGTCGACGACCGAACAAACAAACGATTTTGGGCGGCGGCTACCAACAGACTGTGTATGCAACTGGTTTCGAAACAGCAGGTGCCGCTGTTGACTGCCGTTCTCAGCGTCGTCTCGCTTGGATTGGTTTTCAGCGCGGTCGGCGGCGTCGTTCCCGAGTGGGTGTTGCCCCGAAGCGAGGTGTTGATCGGACTGATCCCACATCTCAACGTGGTGATCAGCGTTGCCGCCATCGCCGCCATCGTTGGTGGCTGGCGAGCAATCAAGCAGGGCAACGTCGAAACCCATCGCAACCGAATGCTCGCCGCGTTTGGCCTTTTTGCTGCGTTTCTCGTCTTCTATCTGTACCGCGTGGCAGTTGAGGGTCCGCAGGCGTTCGCTGGCCCAGAGACGATCAGACAGTTCGTCTACCTGCCGACGCTGGCGATCCACATCCTGCTGGCGATCATCTGTGTCCCGCTGCTGTTTTATGTTCTGTTGGTAGCGGTCAGCCGACCGACCGAGGAAATCTATCGGAGTCGACATCGCAGCGTCGGCCAGATCGCGGCGGCGCTCTGGGTTGTCTCCTTTGGGCTCGGTATCGTCGTCTATCTGTTGTTGTACGCCATCTACTGACTGCGACGGCAAGCGGGGGTCACCCCCCGAGACAGCCGCCTTGCTCAGCTGGAAAGTCAGTCAGGGTCGGGGCTGATTCGTTTGCTCGGTCGGTTTGTCGTCCTCGTAAACGAACTTCAATAGCAGCGCGAAGATAAGCGGCGACAGCAGTGCAAGCCCGATAACGCCGCCGAGTGTTGCCAAGATTCCCTGGCTCGAAAGCGGGCCCATCCCACCCGTGTCGGCATCGCCGCCCGCATCGTCGCCGATGGTTTCGTCGACGACATCGCCCACAGCGACTGCCCCTTTCATCCCGACTGGGATGTGTGGTGTACAGCCGTAGGTCGTTGTGCCCTCGTGTTCGTCGGTGAACTCGAAGCTGTAGGTGTGGCCCGATTCGGCAGTGAGTTCGCTCTCGAGTTCGGCCGGGCCGTCCTCGGTGACGACGTTGTGGTCGCCACCCTCGCCAGTCCACTCCCAGACGACTTCGGTGCCAGGGTCGACCTGAATCGCCGGCGGGTCGTACCGAATCCCCTGATCGCCGGCTCCGACCATCACTTCGACCGTCTCCTCGCCCGTGCGGTCGACGGTTCCCTCGTAGTTGTCGACGTCGTCGAACCAGCCGTCGTACGGGTCTGTTTGTGCGCTTGCGGGCGTTCCAACTGCTGCGACTCCCGCCAGTCCGAGGCTTCCTCGGAGAAGCGTCCGCCGACCGCACGGAGTTTCGATATCCATACCAGAGGCTACGAGTCACGGAAAATAAGTGCCACTGAATCGACTCAGTCAGTCGTCGGCCGCAAACGGCCCCGCAGGATCGATGACTGGACGGTCGACCTCACGGTCTGTCGCCTCGCCGTCGATCTCATAGGGGTACTCGCCGGTAACACAGCCCAAACAGAGGTCCTCTCGGTCGTTGTCGAGACTCTCGGCGATGGCGTCAATCGAGAGATACGCCAGACTGTCTGCGCCGATCTCTTGGCGGATCTCGTCGACTGTTTTGTCGGCAGCGATGAGTTCCTCACGGGTTGCCATGTTGATGCCCATATAACACGGGGCGAGAATCTGCGGCGAGCCAACGCGCATATGAACCTCCTCCGCGCCGGCGTCTTTGAGGAGTTCGATGAGCTGATTCGAGGTCGTCCCACGGACGATCGAGTCGTCGATGATGGTGACGGTTTTGCCTTCGATCGTGCTTTTGATTGG
>CAZOOU010000269.1:0-2071 GCA_964581495.1 uncultured Haloferacaceae archaeon | reverse complement strand
TCGTCGACGCACTGGAACATCCCGATGCAGGTATCGCGGTCGAATTCGATTTTCATACTTCCTTGTTAGTCGGTGGGTTACAAAGCCGTGTTGGACGTGCCGTCGACGACCGAGCGGTGCTGAGGTCCCAAACGTCGACCGCAAACAGACAGGCGAAGACAGCCGACGATGCTCACAGCACCCGGAGGCGGTAGCCTTCGGCGGCTGCCTCGTCGGTCACTCGGTCGGCTTCGATCGCGGCCGCGAGCAGTTCGTCGACGAACGCTTTCGGCACCTCAACGCTGATAAAGTCGGTTCCATCCCGGGCCGTGGTGAGACGGGCCATCGTTCGCGCGGTGCCGTCGTCGTTGTAGATGCTGCCGACACGCTCGTCGTCACGGAGGAATCGGAGAGTCACGTCAGTCGGCTCGATCGAATCAAACGTTACCTCGAACACCCGGTCGTCGCTTTCGAGACGGGCAAGCATCCGGCCGTCCTGTTCGGTGACGATCGTTTTCATACCCAATGGAGGGTCTCAAATCCTATAAATCGACGCCCGAATCAGCCAGCCAATCAGTTGCGACAGCCAGTCCACCCGAGATCAGCACAGCGCGACCCGCAGGGCTTTAGCCAGCGACGGCCCGACTGAGGGTATGGCTGGAATCGTCGACGAATTTCTCTCACTGAAAGCCGACAGCGATGCGGATATACTGACGATGCAGTGCGGCGACTTTTACGAATTTTTCGCCGAGGATGCCGAAACCGTCAGCGACGAACTCGATCTCACAGTTTCGCAAAAATCCTCGCACGGCTCGTCGTATCCGATGGCGGGGATTCCGCTCTCGGAGCTCACCCCCTATCTGAAAGCGCTGGTCGACCGCGGCTACCGTGTGGCGGTCGCCGATCAGTTTCAGGACGAATCGGGCGACCACTATCGGGAGATCACCCGGCTTGTCACCCCGGGAACACTGATCGAAACGACCGACAGCGAGGCGCAGTATCTCGCTGCAGTCGTCCGAAGCGGATCCAACGCTGAAGGGCCATACGGGCTGGCATTTGCCGATATCACGACCGGCCAGTTTCTGGTCACCGAAGTCGAGACCGCCGACGAGGCCCACGCCGAGCTCTACCGCTTCGATCCCGTCGAAGTCCTCCCTGGCGCCCACGTTCGAACTGACGACGCGTTTGCCCGACAGCTCCGGGAGCGAAGCGACGCCTCGCTGTCGCTGTTCGATACCGACGCTTTCGGACCTGGCCGCAGTGCTCACACCGTCCGCGAGCAGTTCGGCAGCGAAACCACCGAGGCCATCGGGCTGGATTCGGAGCTTGCGGTCCAAGCGGCCGGAGCAGTGCTCGCGTACGTCGACGAGACGGGCGTTGGCGTCACGCAGTCGATGAGTCGGCTGCAGGTGTACACGGCCGACGACCACCTCACGCTCGACGGCACCACCCAGCGGAACCTCGAACTCGTCGAAACAATGCAGGGCAACCGTGGGGGCTCGCTGATCGAAACCATCGATCACACCGAAACGAGTCCCGGCGGTCGACTTCTTCGGGAGTGGCTAACGCGTCCCCGACAGGACGAACGCGAGCTTCGACGTCGACTCGACTGTGTCGAGGCGCTCGCCAGTGCGGCCCTCCCACGTGAACGACTTCGGGAGACGTTAGACGGAGCCTACGACCTCGAACGACTCGCCAGCCGCGCGGCAAGCGGTAGCGCCGACGCCCGTAATCTACTGGCAGTTCGGGATACCCTTGGGCTGTTGCCTGTGTTGGCCGATGAAATTACAACTGGCCAGCTGGCCGACTCGCCGCTGTCGACGGTGATCGAGAAACCCGACCGGTCGGCTGCCGCCGAGCTTCGGGAGACGCTCGAGGGAGCCCTTGACGATGACCCACCGAAAACCGTCACCCAGGGCGGCCTCTTTTGCTACGGGTTCGATGACGAACTCGACGAGCTGATCGAACGCCACCGCGAACTCGACGAGTGGCTCGATGGGTTGGCCGACCGGATCAAGCGAGAGTACGGACTTTCGCACGTCAGCGTCGACCGGAACAAAACGGACGGCTACTACATCCAGGTCGGCAAATC
>CAZOOU010000268.1:0-2075 GCA_964581495.1 uncultured Haloferacaceae archaeon | reverse complement strand
TCGTCCATCCGCACGCCGAACTCCTCTTCGTAGCTGACCAGCTCGTGGCGCATATCGAGGTCTTCGGACAGTTCGACACAGGCGTCGACGCTCGCATCGCGGTAGCCTTCGATCCCTTCGTGGATCGTCAACGCCATCATCTCGACGCGGGGGTCCTTCCCGAAGGTTTCGTCGAGAATGTGGGTCAACACGACGCTGTCTTTCCCACCAGAAAGCCCGATCACCCACTTTTCGGGGTTTTCGGGTGTGCTGTCGGCCGACAGCAGCGCGTCCTCGCGAATCCGCCGGCGGACGCGTTTGTCGACTGAGAGACAGAGGTGGTTCCCGCAGAGATGCGCCCCTGAATACGAGGCGTGCATCACTGCCTCGTTGTCGCACTTGTCGCACTCCATTAGGCGCTCTTTGCGTTCGTGTGGGGATACGGGTTTCGTCTCTCGTTCATCCACAATTTGATATCGTGATATGTAGTTTATTGTGCCATGCTGGCCAAAGGGCTGGCCCACAAACGGACGGTATGGCACAGATCGCAGTGACCGGCGCGACCGGCAACGTCGGTCGAGAAGTCCTGAACGCCTTCGAACCGACCGATCACGAACTCACACCGATCTCTCGAACTGCGTACGACGATATCGACACGCAGCTGTTGGATGTCGCCGACCGCGACCGCTTTATCGACCTCATGGCGGACCACGACAGTCTGATCCATCTGGCGGCCAACCCCTCGCCCGATGCTGAGTGGGATTCAGTCGTCGAGCCGAACATCGAAGGGACGTACAACGCCTACGAGGCAGCAATCCGCAACGATCTCGAGCGGGTTGTGTTCGCCAGTACGAACCACGTCGTCAACATGCACGCAGTCGACGATCCGGATGATCCCGAAAGCACCAAAGACGGCCCAATCGAGCCGCTCGGGGCTGAGACGCCGCCGCTTGCCGATTCGTACTACGGTGTTTCGAAGGTCACTGGCGAGGCACTCGGCAACCTCTATGCGCACCGCGAAGGCCTTGAGGTCGTGAATCTCCGCATTGGCTGGCTACAGTCGACCGACCAGTTGGCCGACAACGTCGCTGACCCGGATGTCGACTCCCGGTTTGCCAAGGCGATGTTTCTGAGTCCGCGGGACTGCCGGCAGGCAATTGTAGCCGCCACAACGACTGAGCTGGCCGAAAACCCGATCACAGCCAACGTCGTCTCCAGGAACGACGAGCGGTTTTTGAGCCTCACCGACACACAACAGCAGCTCGGCTACCAGCCACGGGACAACGCCAGCGAACTGCTCGCCGAGAGCGATTCCTGAACCGCCAGTCGGTGTACCAACCGGTCGAAACCCGTTT
This sequence comes from uncultured Haloferacaceae archaeon, assembly GCA_964581495.1. GTDB lineage: Archaea > Halobacteriota > Halobacteria > Halobacteriales > Haloferacaceae > Halohasta. The sequence goes on along the minus strand of CAZOOU010000268.1, from coordinate 741 downwards.
GCCCACGGCGTCCCGAACAGGGGTAATGACCGAGCGAATCGACAGAGACGCTGCGCTCGACCGCGTCGAGCAGCTAATCGAGACGGTCGACACCGAGCCACTGCCCGTTCCCGTCCGCGAGATCTGGGTGTACGGCGACGTCGCCCTCGGCCTGGACCCGATTGACAGACTCGACATCTACGTTAAAAAGGACATCCGGCTTCGGGGCGACAGCGAGACCGCCGAGGATTACTACGAGACACACGGGGTCAAAGGCGTTGGCCAGAGTGTTTCGGCCGAGTGGGCTGCCACGTTTCCGGAGTACGTTCGGGCCAACGACAACGGCCACGCCGCCCCCGAAAAATGCCTGGCTGCCCACCTCTTGGGCGACGACGAGCCGATCCATCTGGAGGTCTGTAATGCGAGTTTTGACGAAAACGTCACCCAGCGACTGCGTGGCGCGCTCGCCCGGGAAAACTACGAGCAGATTCTCGACCCTCGTGGCGTCTGTCTGTGGGTCGACGGCCAGTGGGACGAGGAACTGTTGGGCAAGCTCCGCGGCGGCGAGCTACCGTTTCCGACGCTCTCGGGCGCGCTCGAGCAGATGGGCGTCGACAGCGAGACGGCCGAAGAAGCTGCAGACACCGTCAGTCGCTACCGAACGGAACAGACCGGCGCGACGGTCCGTGGCGACGTTATTTAAGTAGTCACTGCCGATTTGCGCCGAACGCGTACTAATAAATCATATGTTGCGATACCAAA
>CAZOOU010000267.1:0-2087 GCA_964581495.1 uncultured Haloferacaceae archaeon | reverse complement strand
ACCAGCCGGCAGCGCAACCAACCGACCAGTCGACCGACCAGCCGGACGACGACCCGTTCGGCTTTGGAGCCAGCGGCGGCGGTGGGTCGACGCCAGCGATGGACAGCGGCGGTGACGACGAGTTCGGCTTCGGTGGGTTCGGCGGCGGTGGGGGCGGTGGTGGTGGCGGGCCAACTCCGTCATCGTCCGAGGAGTTCGACGACGAAGCATTCGAATCCGACATCGACCGGATCGATCTCGGCATCGAGGGGCTCGACGACATGATTCTCGGCGGTGTCCCCGAACGCTCGCTGATCGGCATCATCGGTGGTGCCGGGACCGGCAAAACAACCTTCGGCCTCCAGTTTCTGAACCAAGCGCTCACACAGGGCGAGCGCGCAGTGTTTATCACGCTCGAACAGACCGAAGAGGCCGTGTTGTCGACGGCCGAAGAAAAGGGCTGGCCGTTCCGCGAGTACGTCGAAAACGACCAGCTCGTGATCGTCGTGCTCGACCCAGTCGAGATGGCAAACAGCCTGGCGAGCATCCGGGGCGATATCTCGCGGCTGATCCGCGAGTTTGGTGCGTCGCGACTCGTGTTAGATTCGGTCTCGCTGTTGGAGATGATGTACGATCATCCGGCCAAACGCCGCAGCGAAATCTTCGATTTCACTCGGACGCTGAAAGAAGCCGGCGTCACGACGCTTTTGACCTCCGAAGCCAGCGAGGACTCGAGCCACGCCTCTCGGTACGGCGCGGTCGAGTATCTCACCGACGCCGTGTTCATCCTGCGATACGTCCGGACCTCGAACTTCGAAGAAACACGGCTGGCCATCGAGATCCAGAAAATCCGGGACGCCAACCACTCCCGAGCCACCAAACCATACGATCTCACCGACGAAGGAATGAGCGTCCACCGACAGGCCAACATCTTCTGAGCAGCTATTTCCGCCCGCAGCGCGATGTCCAGGTATGACACTCCTTGAGGACAGTCTCGTCGACGAGGCCGCCCGCGAGCGAAAAGCCGCCGCTCGTCGGTTTGCCGTCGACGAAATCCGACCGGTAGCCGCCGACTACCACGCCTCGGGTGACTACCCGTGGGAGGTGCTTGAGGCCGCCAGCGAGTCCGGCTTCGTCGCCCAACACATCGGCACGGCCTACGGCGGCCGCGGCGACGAGCTGTCGACGCTGTTGGCGATCACCGAGGAGTTCTTTCGGGCCGACGCCGGCATCGCGCTGACGATCCAGTTGGCCGGCTTCGGCTGTGATATCCTCGAACAGCACGGCACCGAAGAACAGAAAGACCAGTATCTGCGGCCAGTCGCCGAAAACGACCAGCTTTCGGGTCTGGCGGTCTCCGAACCCCAGACGGGGTCAGATCTCGCCGGGATGTCGACTGAAGCCACAAAAGTAGCCGGTGGCTACGAGCTATCAGGGGAGAAATATTGGGTCGGCAACGCCGTCGAGGCCGACTGGCTCACCGTGTACGCCAAAACGGGAAACCGCGAAGATCGCTACAGCAACTACTCGCTTTTCGTCGTCGAGACCGACCGCGAGGGGTACCACGCCGACCACGTCCCCGAGAAGATCGGGATGCGAGCGTCGAAACAGGGCCATATCGTTCTCGAAGACTGTTTCGTGCCTGAAACGAATCTCATCGGCACCGAGGGCGGTGGGTTCTACATGCTCGCGGATTTCTTTAATAAGGGTCGGGTGATCGTCGGCGGCCACGGAATCGGGTTGGCCGCTGCGGCCATCGAAGAGGCCGAACAGTTCGTCGACGACCGGGAAGCTTTCGGCCGGACAATCAACGAGTTTCAGGCCGTCCAGCATGCTATCGCCGAGATGCGGCTACGGTTCGAAGCAGCGCGTGCGTTGGTCTGGCGAGCCTGCCGGAAGGTTCAGGCCGGCGAAAATCCGGGCTACTGGGCCGCCCTCGCCAAAACGTATGGCACCGAAGCCGCCACGTTCTGTGCCGAACGGAGCATGCAGCTCCACGGCGGCCGGTCGGTTTTCGCCGACCGACGTATCTCGCGGGTGTACCGGGACGTGCGGATTCCGGTTATTTACGAGGGCGCAAACGAGATCCAGCGCAACCTGATTTATAA
>CAZOOU010000266.1:0-2089 GCA_964581495.1 uncultured Haloferacaceae archaeon | reverse complement strand
GATGTCGACGGCAACGTCCTCATGGATTTCACCAGCCACGTCGCCGCCGCGCCGCTGGGGTACAACAACCCCACTATTAGGGACCGCCTACGGGAGTTCGACCTGGTCGACCCATTAAAAATCGCCGGCCAGGATTTCTACGTTTCGAGCGGCGACGAGCCCGGTAGTGACTCCCTACCCGGCCCAACCGGGCTGATGGACCGGCTCGTTGAGGCCACCAGCGAGTACGGCATGTCGACGGTGTTTCTCTCAAATTCGGGCGCGGAGGCAGTCGAAAACGCGATCAAAATCGCCTACGACCACAGCGACGGGGGCCAGTACGGTATTACCTTCGACGGCGCGTTTCACGGCCGCACGCTCGGCACCCTTTCGCTAAATCGTTCGAAGTCAGTCCACCGCCGACAGTATCCCGAAATCTCTGGCATCCACACGGTCCCTTTCTGCGATGATAGCGGGTGCACCCCCGACACCTGCGGCTGCGGCTTTTTCACCGACGACGCCTCGCGGCTCCGCCGGATGGTCGACCCCGACCGCGGGTATCTCGACCCCGACGAGGTCGCGTTCATCATTCTCGAACCGGTCCAAGGTGAAGGCGGCTACCGGATTCCGAGCCAGGCGTTCGGCGACGAACTCGCCGCAGTGGCCGACGAACACGATATCACGCTGATCGCCGACGAGATACAAAGCGGGCTTGGCCGTACCGGGAAAATGTGGGGTGCTGACCACTACAGTTTCGAGCCGGACGTGATCGCCGCGGCCAAAGCCCTCCGGGTCGGTGCGACGGTTGGCCGCGAGGACGTGTTCCCCGACGAGACCAGCCGGCTGTCGTCGACCTGGGGTGCGGGCGACATCCTGGCCTCGCTGCAGGGCGCGCTCACCATCGACATCATCGAAGAGCACGATCTCATGGCAAATGCGACCGCCCGCGGCGCACAGTGTCTCGACCTCCTAGACGACAAACTAACGAATTACGACTGTGTGACCGACACGCGCGGGCTCGGGCTGATGCTCGCCGTCGAGTTCGATACCAACACACGCCGCAACGCCGTCCAGAAGGCGGCTCTCCAGCGCGGGCTGCTGACGCTGGGCTGTGGCCACAGCGTGCTCCGACTGCTGCCGCCGCTGGACGTAACAGAACGTGAGATCGAGCTCGCCGTCGACCTCCTAATAAAGGCAGTCGACGATGTCGTCTAGCCAGTCGTTTGCTCGCCGCTGGCCTACATCCGGTAGCGGTTCGAATCATCGAGCGACGGTAGACTGTCGCCGCCGGTCATCTCCTCGAACGTCATCCCCGAGAGATACTCGTCGTACGTCACATCGTAGCCCGACCGGAGATGGAAATCCAGATCCCCAGTGTCGACCGTTTGGCGATACAGCAGGTGGACGGCCCGCCGGACGAGCTCTTCGGGATCGTCAGTCTCGAACACAGCCGACAACATCGCGAGTTCGTTTTTCGTTTCGCGGTCCAGCGAAACCGCAAACTCGTCGTCAAGACTGCTGTACTCGTCGGTGATATCCTCGGTCAGCTCGTCTAATCCCATGTGCGGTCCATACACCAGGAGACAGAAACCGGTTGCTGTTCGACCGTCCGCATCGCGTCCGGCATCAGCACGTCTAAACACCACAGAAACAGAGACACACCAATGACCGATGCGACCAGTACGGACGGACTGGACCGCCCGGACGAAACCGTCGCCGCAGTCCAAACAGCGTTGATCGAGTGGTACGAGGCCGACCACCGGGCGTACCCCTGGCGCGAAACGGAGGATCCCTATGAAATTCTCGTCTCCGAGATCATGAGCCAGCAGACCCAACTCGACCGGGTTGTCGACGCCTGGAGCGACTTTCTCGACGAATGGCCGACCGCCGAATCCCTCGCAGACGCCTCACGCGGTGACGTTGTCTCGTTTTGGAGCAGCCACAGCCTTGGCTACAACAACCGCGCGAAGTATCTCCACGAAGCGGCGAATCAGATTCAAACAGAGTACGACGGCGAGTTTCCCCAAACGCCCGACGAACTCCAGGAACTGATGGGTGTCGGCCCATACACCGCCAACGCTGTCGCCTCTTTTGCGTTCAACAACGGCGA
>CAZOOU010000265.1:0-2099 GCA_964581495.1 uncultured Haloferacaceae archaeon | reverse complement strand
TTCGTCGTCGGCTTTTCAGGAATCGTCGCCGCGCTGTTGGGCTTTCTGCCGGTTGTGCTCGCGGCCGCCGCCAGCGAGCAGACGAAGGGTGCGGTCGATCCGGCGTGGGCGGTCGTCCCGTTTCTGTTTTCGGTCGCGCTCGTGTTTGCGATACCCTCCGGGCCGTATTTTTCGGGTCACCCGCCGCTCGCGGTCGGGTTGGGTCTTCTGGGAGTTGCGGTCGCTGGTCGACTGTGGGCTGAGTTCCCTTCGGCGCGGCTTGGTGCGTACAGGCGAGGACTCACGCCCGACGTTCGACTCGCGTTTCTGATCGGGTCGACGGTGTTCGTGTTCGGAATCACTGGCGCGTTCGTCTTCGTCCACGTGGGAACCAACGTCTGGGGCCATCTCGCGGGGTATATGGTCGGCTTTGCGGTGCCGTATCTCGCTTTCGTTATCCGCCCACTACTTATATACTCAGTCCCAGAATGACTGGGTTCGGGCGTACTCGCGTTCCTGTTTCAACAGGTCGCGGTAGAACTCGGTTTCGTCCTCGCGGAACCGACTGATGATTCGGGCGGCGTTGTGCGGGCCGACGCCGCGAGCCGCCAGCGCGATCACGGCCTGCTTGCCGTGGCTCTGGACGAGGTTGGCCGCCCGGTAGGCCCGGCGGGTCTGTGTTTCCTGTTCGTTGTTTTTGTCGTTTGCTCGGACGGCCGACACTACCTCGTCGGCCCACGGATTCAGCGCGGCGATTCGGGTCGACCCACAGTCGGGACACTCCGGCTGATCGCGGACACGTCGAACCTTGGTTTTGTGGTCCCAGCCGTTGCAGTGCAGACAACAGAGCAGCACCCGGTCGTTTTGAATCCGTTTTTTGATCGCCTCGATCACGCTGGCGTCCGCTTTTTCAGGGACCAACAGCTCCTGGCCGGTCGGCCGCGAGGTGGTGCCGATCGGTGTCTCGTCGCCGACAACGACGAGTTCAATCTCGCCCGACTGAATTCGATGTAACAGGTCGCCTGCCGCCTCAACCGCCAGATCGCGGTGGAAAATCTCCCGCAAAGCTTCGTCGTACACTGGGGTTGCCTCCAGAGCCTCCAAGAGGCGGTCCGCGCCGAACCGGTTGCGACCCTGATAGCGTTTGAGCGAGCCGAACTTGGCCGCCACCTGGACGAGCGTAAACTTCAGGGTTTCAGATCCCTTGAGCGCGAGTTCGAGATAGCTCTCGAGATGTGCGGGCTCGGTCGACTCCAGAATATCCCGAAACACGCCAGCCGAAACACCCTGCGGGACCTCAAAGCCGATCCGGTAGGGGTCGACGCTCATCCCAACCGAGGAGCCGGTTTGCTGGCCGACGAGCGCCGAGAGGAGTCGACCCAGCGTCTCGTTGATCCGGTGGCCGAAAGCGGCGTTGACTCGGACGGTCCGCCCGCGGGCTTCGATACAGATTCTGTCGTCAGTCGGCAGCGGGAGCCCCGCCTCGACGTGGCGTTCGATCGGCGACAGGGCGTCTTGGATGGTCGACTCGTCGCTCGGATACCGACCGCAAAGATCCCGTGCGACTGCGGCGGGGGTCGACCCGGATTCGAACTGCGAGCCAGCCACCCCGCGAAGCTCGCCGACCTCACCTGCGACCGCCTGTGGGACCGGAATCTCCTGGCCGACCCACGACGGCACCTCACCCGCGGGGTCTTCGATAGGCGCGACGTTGACCCGACTCTCTTCGTCGTCGATGTCGTTGATCCGCCACATCTCGCCGCGCTGGATGAACACCTCGCCCGGCGCGGCGAAGTTGACGACAAACCGCTCGTCGAGCGTGCCGACCTGGGTTCGCGAAGACATATCGTGGACCTCGTAGCTCTCCTCGTCGGGGATCATCGAGAGGTTGGCGTAGTAGTACTGCCAGGTGCCGCCCGATGTCTCGATCCGGTCGTCGTCTTCGTCGAGCCATACCAATCGATTGCTGTGGAGTTCGCGCACCACGGCGCGAAATTCGTCTTCAGTCAGCTCGTGAAACGGGCGGGCCCGCCGGACAGTCTCGTAGGCCCGTCGACCGCTCACGTCGCCGAGATCCATCACCAGCCCGACGAGCTGGTTGGCGAGTACGTCCAGGCTGC
>CAZOOU010000264.1:0-2113 GCA_964581495.1 uncultured Haloferacaceae archaeon | reverse complement strand
GCGAGAGATGAAGCTGTTGGGCTCGAAGCGTTCGATATCCTGGACGGTTTCGCCAGTCCCCAAAAAGGCGATCGACGAATCGGTCTCGTTGACCGCCGTCAGCGCGCCGCCACCCTTGGCCGTCCCGTCGAGTTTCGTGATCGCCACGCCGTCGACGCCCACTGCCTCGTCGAACCGCTGGGCCTGCTGTTTGGCACCCTGACCGATTGCTGCATCGAGTACGAGCAGGCTTCGGTCGGGGTCAGCAGTTGCTTCGATCTCTTCGATCTCGTCGATTAGATCGTCTTCCAGGGCGTGTCGACCCGCCGTGTCGACGATGTGAACCTCGGCCTCACTGGTGGCTTCGAGCCCCTCGCGGGCGATTTTCACGGGGTCGGACTCCTCAGGGTCGCCATAAAAGTCGACTTCCGCGCGCTCGCACATCTGTTTGGCCTGGTCGTACGCGCCCGGTCGGAACGTGTCGGTCTGGATGACGGCGGGTCGCAGTCCTTTCTTCGAGAACCACCACGCCATCTTGGCGGCGGTGGTCGTCTTTCCTGATCCCTGCAGTCCGGCAAGCATGATCGTCTGCGGTTCGAGCGGGAGCTCAGTCGAGTCGCCGACGAGTTCGACCAGCTCTTCGTAGACGATTTTGAGGACGTGATCCCGTGCGGTGGTGCCGCCCGGTGGTTCTTCTTCGAGCGCACGCGTTTTGATGCTCTCGGAGAGCGCCATCACCAGGTCGACTTCGACGTCGGCCTGCAGCAGCGAGCGTTGGATCTGTTTGACGACCGCCTGGACGTCTGCTTCATCGAGCCGGGATTTGCCGCGGAGATCGTTGAGGGTTCCCCGAAGGGAACTCCCCAGATCATCGAGTACCATTTGGCCAATGTAGGAACCCCAATCGGTAAAGCGTTGTTCGTCGCCCGGCAGCCCCGATTGGCTCTGTGTGCGCTCGGCCCGCCGAGAAACGCTGACTGGACCGGAGGAGTTACCACGGGCCGCTGTGTGAGTACGCATCATGGAGCCGGAAGCTCTCTGCATTTATATTGGACCGACAGCGCTGGGCTCCGATATCGCCGCTGCGGTCGACAGTGTCGAGCTCACCGTTTCCGAAACCACCGCCGCGGGAATCCAAGCGGCCGACGCCGCCGGCGATCTCCGCTGTATCGTCACCGACCACGATCCGCCGGCCGTCGACTGTTTCGAGCTTGTGGCGTCGGTCGAGGTTCCGGTTGTCGTCGCACCAACTGATGGCAGCAGCCGACTGGCGACCCGGGCGCTCGAAGCCGGTGCGGAGACGTATCTCGATCCGACGACGCTCGAAGCGGGCACGGCCGCGATCGCCGCGACGGTCGACCGTCTCAGCGTCGAGCAAGCGGCGACGCAGGTAGCCGACGACCGAATCGAGAAGTTTTCGAGCATCGTCTCCCACGAGCTGCGGAACCCGATCCAGAAGGCGAGTTCGGGGATCGCACTGGCCAAAACCCAGTGCGAAAGCGAGTATCTCGACGAGGTCGAAGCGACGCTCTCGCAGCTGGACGAACTGGTCGCAAACCTCCTCGATACCCTCGACGACGACGTGACGGTCGAGTTTGAAGCCGTCGAGTTGGGCCACGCCGTCGAGACAGCCTGGCCCAACGCATCCCACGCCACACTATCGGTCGAAGGCGATCTCCCGCAGATCAAAGCCGAGCCCTCTCGACTCTACCAGCTTTTGGAGAACCTCTTTCGCAACTGCGTCGACCACGGCGGCGAAAGCGTTACTGTCCGGGTCGGACCACTCGATGCGCCGGACGGCCCCACCGGCTTCTATGTCGCCGACGACGGCCCCGGCATCGAGTCAGCGCACCGAGGCGACGTCTTCGAGTTCGGCTACACAAGCTCCGAGGACGGCACCGGCCTCGGGTTGGCTATCGTCGACGAGATCGCCACAACGTTCGGCTGGACGGTGACGATCACCGACAGCGAGAGCGGCGGCGCGCGGTTCGAAATTTCTCAGATAGACATAATTTAAACAAAACTGTTTTTACGGCCGCCTGAGACGTGTTGCTATGGCTGACCCAAGCGATCCGACCATTCTCATTGTCGACGACGAGGAGATGGTCGCCGAATCCTACGAGCTCTATCTCCA
>CAZOOU010000263.1:0-2114 GCA_964581495.1 uncultured Haloferacaceae archaeon | reverse complement strand
GCGCTGTACATCTTGCACGCGAATATTGACAAGAGTTGGATAGACGGGCCGTGCGAAGCTTTCGATGACACGCCCTCGAAGTCATCCCCAACTACTCGGAGTCTATTCACAACTGACTGTCTCTGCCAGCAGACGGTGTGTCGGGTTACTGTAACAGCCAATAGCCTCCTCGGTCAGTCGACCTGCTCGCTGCCGCCCGCCGGGAGGTGTTCTTGGATCAGATCAGGGCTGGCGACTTTCCGGACGAACCCTTCGTCGGCGAACCGATCTTTGAGCGTCCGATAACAGCGTTTTGCCATATCGTTTTGGGCGAACTTGCCGGGCTGGAGCCGGATGTGAGTCGCGGCGTTCGCCTCGACTGCGGGCGTTGGCCCGCCAACAACGCGGGTCTGGGGTTCGCACTGAATGCCGACCGATAGGTCGACTTCGGTGTCGTCGAAGTAGGTTCGGTCGCCCCGAATGACGAAGCTTCCTTTCTCAATATACTCGCCGCTTTCGGGTGTTTTCGAAACCTGATCGGGGTCGACCATGTACACATCGCCCGAATACTGGCCGGCCTTCCAAACCGACGAATGTGAGACCGCAAACGTCGCGGCCTGCTGAAGGGTTGAGTCGGGAAAGTCGATCTCTTTGGCGGCCTCGCTTGGGCCCGTCGCCTTCAGGATCGTCACCGGCGCGCCGTGGGCCTGGGCGTGGAAGAACTTGTCTCCGCGGCTCATGTACTTCTTGACCAGGGCCTCGTTTTCGTCGGCGTTGCGCCCCGCGATCACCAGAAAGCCGTCGGTGGTGTGGAACCAGCGGAACTGCTCGTACCACTGCTCGTTTCGTTTGATGGGGACGGATTTGCGGGCCGTCCAGTCGACGTCCTCGTACTCCTCGGCGTCGTCTTCGTCGTCTTGCTCGTCCTCGACGTCGTCGGCCTCCCAGGCCTCCCGCCGGGCTTTGACGGCTTCCAGATCCTTGCGGGTGTTTTCGATGGCGGCTTTCGCGCCCTCCTTTTTTTCCTCGACACGCTTTGCTTCCTTGTAGAGCTCGTCAGCGTTCTTTTCGACGCCCGTGGTCGCGTCGATGGTTGCGGTTGTCTCGCCCAGGTCGATGGTCACTGTCCCGTTCGAGCCGTCGACACCGACGACCGCTTTGGCGGCCTCGATTCCCTGGTCGGCTCCCGCCTGAAGGGTTTCGTCGATCTCGACCCACGGCACGCCTTCGTCTCTCGCGTTTTGGATCGTCGTCAGAATCTCGTCGACCAGATCGTAGTTGGCGTAGAGGGCTTCGGCTTTCTGTCGCTCTTGGTCGGCCTGCTCGTCGAAGCCGTCGATCGCCTGCTGTTGCTGTTCGATGATGCGGTTTTGTTTGGCGATCTCGCTTTCGAAATCCGGTTTACTCGTGGTTGGCTGGGTGTCATCAGTCTCGTCGGCCGAGCGATCCAGGCGGAAAAAGTACTCGTCGACGGCGTCGTTGAAATTGTCGTAGGCCTCCTCGTCGAGCCCCTCGGCCTCGCGTTCGGCCAGCGGGAAGGGAGTGACGTCGACCACTTGCTCGTCGTCGAGATACAGTCGCGGGTCGAAATCGCCCGCCTTGACGCGCGTGGCGAGGGCGTCGAGGGCGTCGTAGACGCTTTTAAATACTGCTTCGTCAGCCTCCTCGATGGCCAGTTCCTTGTCGACGCCGGCGCGGGTGCAGACCTCTTCAGCATACAGCCCGCCGAGATTGAGCTGGGTCGCGAGCGTTCGGACGACGTCGCTGGTCGAGGCCTCCATCTCGCGGCTGAATTTGTCGTAGCTCACCGAGAGCGGATCGATCCGCGAGTCGGGAAACTCGTACGTCGACCCCGGCGCGACCGTCCGGGATTTTAGCCGGACGGTTTCGAGGCTCTGGACCACATCGCCGTGTTCGTCCAAGACGGCGACGTTGCCTTGGCCGAACAGTTCGGCGACAACTGTGGTGTTGGCGTCAGGGCGTTCGAACTCAAAGACCAGAATGCGATCGAACTCGTACTGCGAGACGCCCGCAAAGTCCGCCCCGCCCAGCCGGTTGCGTAGCATTTTGGCGAAGTTGGGCGGTCGACCCGGCGCGTCGCCGACGTGGTCGGGGTCGGCCATGTGGGCGCGTTT
>CAZOOU010000262.1:0-2123 GCA_964581495.1 uncultured Haloferacaceae archaeon | reverse complement strand
CGACTGCTACGTCTGGGGACCGAAAGGCACCGGCAAATCCGCCGTCGTTCGTGGGCTGTTCGACCATCTCGACCGACTCGTCGGTCGGGCGTCCGGTCGTATTTATACGACCACCCGCGCCGAGCCGATCCCCGACATCGCCTTTATATACGTCGACGGCCGACAGGCCAAAACCGGGTTTGCCCTCCTGCATGCGGTACTCGACAGCCTGACCAGCGAACCGGTCCCCAAACAGGGTGTTGGTGCCGCAACCATGCAACGGCGACTAACCAACCGACTCGAACACACGGACAGACACATCGTCGTCGCCGTCGACCATGTCGCCGAACCCGAGACGCTCTCGGTTGCAACCGTCTGCGAACAGTTCGAGCCGTTCGAGTCGTCAGTCTCGGTTGTGCTGACCAGCCGCCACTCGCCGGCCGAGGCGGCTGTCGACTGTCTGGATACGGCCCCGAAAATCGAGATATCGCCCTACCGTCGACACACGCTGATCGAAGTGTTGACCAGCCGACAGGCCGACGGGCTGATTAGATCGGCGATTAGCCACGACCAGCTCCGCAAGCTGGCCGACTGGGCGGAGGGTGATGCCCACGACGCACTGGCTGCGCTGTTTAGCGGCGGGCTCGTCGCCGAACGGAACGGCCACGAACAGATCGATGACGCCGACCTCGACGCCGGCATGAAGGCAGTTCCTCGGCCCTGTGTGTCGCTCGGCCGTGTGTTGGCGCTTCCCGAAAGCAGACAACAGGTGCTGTCGGGACTGATCGACCTCCCGGAGGCCGCCCGCAACTCGGTGAGCAGCGCGGCCGATGCAATCGTCGACGACCGGATCGATCTCTCGCGGGCGACAATCGAACGCGTCCTGTACGAACTCGCCGAATCCGGGATCATCCGTCGAGTCAAACTCGATGACGCCACACAGATCGGCCGACCACCGTCGCGGCTCGAACCGCGGTTTCCGACGCTCGTTTTCGAGCGACTCACCTCGGCTGACTGAGACAGTCGGTCGAACGCACGACTGACCGCCAGCGACTGTCGGGTGATCTCAGACCCGTCGACGGTTTTCAGACGCGATAATTTGGGACACAAGCTTATTTAATGGCTCATAGTACACCGATTAACATGAGTGTTCGATTGAGAGCCAACTGTATCAGCGGTGTCAGTTTTGATACGTCACAGAGCAATCTCCGCCGCAGTGCTGTTTTCATCTCTCTGTTTGCGGTTGGCGTCGGTGTGGGCTTCGGCGAGCTGTCGCTTCTGAGTGGGTCGGCGCTCGGTATTTTCGGCTTTTTTTCACGGCCGTGGGGCAAATCCGACTCGGACGCCGATGCTGACGCCTCGGACGACAGTGATCCCTTGGCTCCTGATGCGGGCGGCTCGGCCGCTGTGGCTGCCGACCGCTCGGAGCCCGAACGCGACGTCGAACCGGTCGACGACCAGCCGGCCGATTCCACCGAGCCGACCGAGCCGGCTGCGGCCTCGGACGGCGGCGAACCGGTCTCGACGGAGTTCTCGGATCTCTCCGAGGACGCTGGCTCTCAGTCCTCGGCGTCGGATGCCGATTGGCAACAGCTCTCGTCGAAGCTTTCTGCGGCGATGGAACAGGCTGCCGACGGTGATCTGACTGTTAGACTCGACGTCGACCACGCCGACGAGGACGCCACGGAGGTCGCCCACTCGTTTAATCTGATGCTTGATGAGTTCGAAGACACACTCCAAACCGTCGAGGAGTTCGGCGACCAAGTCGAGGGGGCAACCGAGCGGGTCGGCGGCCGCGTGACGGAAGTCAAATCCGCCAGCAAGGAGGTCAGCCGCTCGATGACCGGTATCTCGGAGGATACAACGAAACAACACGAGATGATCGACGATCTCTCCGATGAGATCCGGTCGCTGTCGGCCGCCACCGAGGAGGTCGCCTCCTCTGCCAACGAAGTTGCCGAAGCCTCCGAAACCGCCGCCCAGCGCGGCGAAAAGGGCCGGGAACTCGCAACGAACGCGCTGGCCGAACTCGACGAGATCGACACCCGAACCAACCGCACCCTCGAAGCCACCCAAGAGCTCGACGACCTGATCGGCGAAATCGAGGATATCGCCGAGTTCATCGGCGAGGTCGCCAGCCAGAC
>CAZOOU010000261.1:0-2126 GCA_964581495.1 uncultured Haloferacaceae archaeon | reverse complement strand
TATGGAAATCGACGAGGAAATGCGCCGACAGACGGTGGTTTCGCTCGCTGCCGTCGGGCTGTTCCTCGCTTCCCTGATCGGGATCGGCGTCGCCTTCGACGGTGCCGACGGACTGCCGAGCGAGGGCGCGCTGGCGGTTGTCGGCGCGCTGGCTGGCTTCGTGTTACTGATGGCAGTGCTTGGCTTTGTTCTTACTCGTCTCAACGATGACTCGGCCGACGACTCGACCGACGAGTAGCGAGCGACTACCTGTTTTTAGAAAGTAGCTAACTGGCTGTCACAGCTGTAGCCATCGTCTCTCTTTTCGATCAGGCCGACGTTTCGTGTGCGTCTCGCCAGTCGACCAGTTCGTCGTCGGCAGCCTCTACCTGTTGTTGGTAGTATTCGAGCGGATGGGCTGCCTCCTTCCAGTGGTCGTCCTCGTTGTGACAGATACCGTACGCGCTGAGCGTTTCACACGACGGCGGCGGATACTGCGTGCCCCGATCATCGCGGAGATACTCCGTCTGATATCTGATTCCCTCCGGGTCGAGTGAGGACTCCGCACAGAAGGCGACGATCTCGTCGGCCTCCATCCCGATTCCCGTCAAAAACGCCATCAGCGTGAAGCTCTCGTAGGGTTCGAGTTCGATGCCGTCTTCGGCCTTTGTGAGGAGGTTTTCGATACAGGGTGGGAACAGCTCGCGGTTGACGAAATCGATCTTGCCGACGACGGTTCGCTCCGAGAGCAGCCGGCGAAGTTCGCCGAGATCAGCTTCGAGGGGCTTGACGATTCCTTCGCCCTCGGTGAGTCCGTCAAATGGGAGGCCCTCGGCGATGCGTCGACGGATCGCCGTCCGAAGCAGGGCGAACAGCTCCTCGCGGCGAACGCGGACCTCGCCGTCGTCGACCGCGCGGTTGACCAGTCGCCACCCGTCGCCGCGCGAGCCGGAGGTAAGCTGGAGATACGTCCCGAGGCCGACCCGGAACCACTCGGGCTCGCGGTTCGGTTGGCCGGTCGTCTCGACTTCGGCGACGACGGCGTTTGTGAGCCCCAGTTCGTCGAGAATCGTCTCGCGGTCCAGTCGCGCGCTGGTCGTGCTTTTGAGGCCGTCATCACCCGCGGCGAAATCGGCTTCGAGCCGCTCGACGGCAGTTTTGGCCTCGGCGGCCGCGTACTTTTCGATGGCTGCACCGGAATCGAGGAGGGAAACGAGAATGCGGGCGATGGGATACGACAGCAGTTCGTCCTCGTCGCGCCACTCCTCTGGGTCTTCGGCGTCGACGCGGCCGGCCAACAGCGCGCGTTCGACCCGTTTGCGGCCCCGCTCGACGGCGGGCGCGCCCTCGGCGATCAGCGTCTCGATGTCGACGCCGAGCTCGCCGACCGCGCTGCGGGCGGCCTCTAAAAACGGATACCGAGCGTACAGCGGGGTCGACATCGTTGGTCGGAGTTTCACCGCAGGGTGAATAAGCCCGACGGTCTTTCGGCCCGCGCGACCGATGGCGCAACCTATATTCAGATAGCCCGACTGTCACCACTCGTGCCGCGTTTCAGCTACCCCTGTCCGGGCTGTCGGACCACCAACAGCCTCCACGAGCTCGACTGCCGGTTCGAGGGGACGCCTTGGCCCACTATTGAAAAAGCCTACACCGACTCGCTGGCGGTGTTGTCGGCCACCAGCCGCGACAATGCGGTGACCGAAGCCGAACTCCGGTCGGCAGTCCACGGCGAGTGGAGCGAGCTCCACAAAGCCGCCCTAGAGACACTCAAAGCCGTCAGTCGCGTCGAACAGGACGACGACGGTAGTCTACGGCTGCTGACGGCTGCCGAGTACAAGGAACTCGTCTCAGAGCCAACAATCGAGCCGATGGCGACGATTTACGAACACGGCTCAGTGCCCGGCTGTCACGACAACGCCGTCTTTGCGATGATCGCTTGGTACGAGATGGTCGACCTGTCGTGGGCCGAAACCAAAGCGACCGTCTGCGAGTGGCTCAGAGAGTCGGGCGCGTGGGACCGCGGCGGCTTCGAGGAGTCGACACCCGAAGAACTGGTCGAGAACAAACGCCATGTCTACGAGGCGGGCTACGGCTGGAAACAGGCCGGCCGCGAGGCGAAAGCCGTCATCGACCGCCAGCGGTAG
>CAZOOU010000260.1:0-2127 GCA_964581495.1 uncultured Haloferacaceae archaeon | reverse complement strand
CGCGTCTACCACGTCTCGATTATGAAGATCGCCCAGCTGTTGGGCATGTCGACTGACGACGAGGCACTGGATTCGATTATCGACGAAACCGGTGAGATGGTCGAATCGGTATTTAAAGAGTTGGACGAAGGCTCGGCGTAGCCACCACCTACTTATAAATCGCTACTGCTCGGTGTCTCGCCGTCGTGGACTACTATATAAACGCATCCAGCCCGGACTGTCGACCAGCCACCAGCGTCGACTGCCGCCGAAGGTCGACCATCGACACCGGCAGCAGGTCGACGATCTCGCTGACGGCGTCGTCGAACGTCTCGCTTTCGCCGTGTTCGCCGTCGAAGGCGTGGCGGACCGCTTCGCGGACCTGCCAGACGCCGACGGGTCCCCAGTACTCGTCGGAGACGTGGCGCAACACGAGGACTTTGGCCTGTCGACCGACCGCGTCGAGATGTTCCAGCACGGCCAGCCGCGCGGCGTAGTAGGCTCCCGCCGTCTGGTCGACGTAGCTCGTTCGACCATCAGTGCCCTCATAGTCGCTGGCTAACCAGATGCCGGCCTCCGGATCGGGGTTCCAGACGCTGCCCGGGGCTTTGAACTCGACCAGCTCGAACTCCCACTGACCTGGCGCGAGAATCACCCAGAAACTGTTGCCCAGATACTCGTTGTGCCACACTTGGACGGTGTCGACGCTCGGGGCATCCCGCCGTTTGCCCCGCAGATACTGGCCGACCGTGTCGTCGACCGCCGTAATCGACCACCGGGTGGGGACGAGTCGACGGTTCTGTTGTTTGCCGAGCGCGCCCGCCGAAAGGATGGTGTTGATCTCGTAGACGTCAAACCCTCGATTGTACAGATAGTTCATCGCGCCCGTTGCGCCCCAGTCGTCGTCCTCCAGTGTCTTTTTGACCGGCCGGGGGACGTGTGGGTTCTCGGTGAGCGTCGCTTCGTGTGCCTGGGCGCGTGGACCGGTCGGCGTCGACACATCGCCCGGCGAGAGCCCCAAATCCAGCTTCGGGCCGCCGTTGAGGCCGACCTCGATACCGACCGGACGGTCAGCGATGGCGACCTCCCGTTGGACACCTAAAAACCCCTCCCAGGAGTCGTGGACGTTCGTCTCGACCGGCGTCGACTGGCTGGCGTTTAACAGTGAGGTTCGGCGGTCGAACACGTCACCGATTGAAACGCCTTCGTCGTACCACTCGGCGCTGGTCGCGAACTGGGCGGCAGTAGCTTCGTTGCCGACCGGCGACAGCAAGCCAGTCGAAACGTTGGGGTAGCCCGACCGGCCGACGAAAATCGACGGCGAGACGCTGCCGAACCCGCCGTCGTCGGCGACCTCGGCGAACTGATCGTCGACGCCCTCGAGGCGATCGAGGATCTCGTATGACTTTTCGGAGGCGAGGCGGCGACGCTCCGCACGGTCGCCTGCCTCGTAGTCGATGAACTCCGAGAGCCGCATGCTCGGAGAAAGGACACCGGCGGGCTTCAACGTTCGGCTGGCGGAACGAACCATCTTTGGGCCTGCTGGACGGAGACGGGGTATGCCAACAATCGAGTGTGATCCCGACCGCGCGGCCGACCAGCTTCGGGCGGCGGGCGTCGACATCGAGGCGGGCAACACCCCCCACGAGGAGTGGCGTGCCGAACGCGACGGCGCGGTCGCGGTCGCCTACGACGACAAGGTGGTTATCCAGGGCTCCGATCCGAGTAGCCTCTCCCTACTGCTCGAAGACGGCGGCGGGCGGGCCCACGTCTACTTTGATGGGGCCTGCCGAGGGAATCCCGGCCCGGCTGCCGTGGGGTGGCTGCTGGTTTCGAGCGACGGCGTCGTCGCCGAGGGCAACGAACGGATCGGCGAGACAACCAACAACGACGCCGAGTATCAGGCGTTGATTCGCGCCCTGGAGGCTGCCCGCGACTATGGGCTGGATGAGGTCGACGTTCGGGGTGATTCCCAGCTGATCGTCAAACAGGTTCGCGGCGAGTGGGATGCCAACGAGCCAACGCTGCGAGAGCGTCGTGTGCGGGTAAGGGAGCTCCTGCGGGAGTTCGATCGCTGGTCGCTCGAACACGTGCCGAGAGAGATAAACAGCCGCGCCGACGACCTAGCCAACGACGCATTCAATGAGT